>JASHTE010000077.1 GCA_030040695.1 Vulcanimicrobiota bacterium
GGCCGATTCCATCGGTGCGACTCCCTCGCGCAGGCGCATGACTCTCCCACCCTCTTGATCGATCGCGAGCAAGGGCGGCTGCGCATACTTCGCGCGCAGCTCGTCGGTAAGCGAACGGAGCTCGTACACCGAAGCCGCATTCCGTCCGAAGAAGACGTAGCCGCCGAACGCGTAGTCCCGCAACACGGCACCGTGCACGTCCTCGTCGTGGACGCCTGTGACGACCACCGAGGCGGCGAGACGGCGAAGATCATCCATCGATACGATCTCCGGTGGCGGCGTCGAACGCGATGACGCCCTCGGACGGGAACTCGAGCGCAACGCTCTCGCCGGGAGTATATGCCGGCGTCGAAGCAATGCGCGCGGTTACGATACCGCGTGGTGTTCTGACGCGCAAATATGCGTCGGCGCCGATCGCGTCATAACGCTCGACCTCGCCGCGGAGCTCTCCCTCCGTGCCCACGCGCACGTACTCCGGCCGGATACCGAGGACGCGGCCCGACTCGGGAATCAAGCTCATCGGTGGGTCACCGAACGCGCGCGCCACGCGCAGGTTCGCGGGGCGATCGTAAACGCGCTGCGGCGGCCCATAGTCCTCGAGCCTTCCTTCCACAAGTACGCCCAGTTTGTCACCCATCGCCATTGCCTCGGCGTGATCATGCGTCACGTAAAGCATCGGCCCCTCGAAGGTGCGGCGAAGCTCTTGCAGCGTCTCGCGCGCACGCCCCCGGAGCGTCGGATCGAGGTGCACGAGCGGTTCGTCGAGCAAGAGCGCAAGCGGATCGGAGAGGATCGCACGGGCGAGGGCGACACGCTGCCGCTCGCCACCGGAGAGCTCGCGCGGCATGCGAGCGAGGTGCTCCTCCACCTGCAGTGCGCGTGCAGCCGCTCCTATCGTTTCGGCCACCGCATGCTTGGGCATCCCAAAACGCAGGTTTTCGCGAACGTTCATCGTCACAAAAAGCGCGTCTTCTTGAAAGACGAGCGCGATGCGACGGCGATGGGCAGGTAGCCCGCGCAAGGGAGCGCGGCAGAGTACGATATCGCCGCGATCGGGCTCGAGCAAACCGGCAATCAGACGGAGTAGCGTCGACTTTCCTGCGCCTGAAGGGCCGACGATCGCAAGCGTACGCCCGGGCTCGACCTCAAAGTCGACATCGTCGAGCGCGGGCCGACGCGCACCGGGATACGTGAAGCTCAGCCGCTCGACATGCAGTCCACGAAAGGTGTCTCTCTCAATGCTCGTAGAGCGAGCCTCCGAGCGACTGGCGAAACATCACCCGAATCGTCGGTGGACCGAGTACGTTCGCGTTCGTCGGCACGACGCTGCCGTCAGCCAGCTCGGCGGGGATGCCGGCGAAGGCGATCGGCAGGCGCCCGCCCAGTCCGCTGAAGAGATTCTCCAGTGCAAACGCGAGCTTCGATTTCGCCCCTATCGAGAGTTCCAGGTTCGAGTTGAACGTCGTGAAGCCGCCTCTCCCATACGGATTGTTTGCACCAGCGTAGAGGAGCCCAAAGGAAGCGCGCGATCCGCGCGGCCACTTGTAGCTGATCTCGCCGTATCCCTGGAAGTACGGAATGCCGGCAACGTTCTGCGGTAGCGCGCCGGAGAGTAGGTAGGTGCGTGGAAGCGATGCTTGGACGACGTATCCAAGACCAACCGGCTTGAATTGCACGAGGGAGAGCTCCGCGCCCTCGTCTCGCATCGGCGGGGCGTTCATCCAGGTGGCGTCCACGATTCCGGGGATCGGTTGCGCCGACGAAAGCACGAACGCGTCTCTCGTGCCCGTGGAGTAGAGATCGAACGAGAGCGTCGTCGTCTGGCCGTGTAACCGCCACTCGACACCGAGGTCGGCCCCCTGAGCCTGCTCTGCCTGCGTCACGTCGGAGCGATAGAAGACAACGCTCGCGGGGAGGCCGTACGAAAGCTGCGGCGCGACGCCCCAGGCGAGCATGTCGAGCGGTGGCGCGACACCGCTCGTACCGATCGATCCGCGCAGCGAGAGCGCCGGCGCGAGCAACTGCGAGAGGCCGATGCGTGCATCGAATGTCGGCCAGCTGCGAAAGGCGCCGTAGGCGATGCGCTCGCTATCGTTGACCGCTTCCGCAGAGAGGTCGACTTCGGTCCGCGCGCTCGGGTGCAGCGCGGCGGCGGCACGCGAGCGCGTCTTGACGTCTCCTGAACCGCTCGGAAGCGTCTCGCCGAAGACCACAAACGACGAGAGGTCATTCGCGTACGCTCCCTCGCCGCTCGCGTCGAACGAAAGCGTGTACAGATTCGGCCCGCTCGCGTGATTCCAGCTGAGGCCGGCGCCGCGTTCACGATCGAGCGCGCTGGCGAGATTGGTATTCGCCGAGTATCCATCGTTGCTCAAGTCGAAAGAGTAGAGGCGCAGCTCGAGGTCATCGTCTCCCCGCTCGTATTGGCTCAAGATCTGCTCGAAGCGGAGGCGCTCATCTTGACGCGCGCCGAGCTCCGGTGCGAGTGAGACGAACGTGTTATCGAGCAGTGCGCCGTAAGCGCCCGCGAGCGCGCGGTCGAGGTTGGTCGCGAGCATCGTTGCAGTGACATTGAAGTTTTCGCTGGGCGTGAGCCGCGCTTTGAGCAACATCGACTTGCGCAGCGAATCGCTCGCCGGACTTCCGGGAAGCGAGAGGCCGGCGAGCGGACCGGGCGCGCCGTCAACCGAGAACATCGAGGCATACGAAAACTTTCCGCCCGGCATCGTGCCATCGTAGGCGAAGTCGGCGAACTGCCCGCCGAGCGAGTCACCCGCGAGCTCGAGCATGCCGCGTGTCTGCGCGCTGGGTTCCGCGGTGAGGAAGTTAATCGCACCGTCGACTCCGCCGCCAAGCCCCGCCGGATCGCCCGGTCCGCGGACCACCTCGACTTCTTGCAAGACGAACGTCGGCAACAGCGAGAGATCGAGCGTTCCGCTCGACGGGAGCGCGATTGCCGCGCCGTCGAGCGCGATCGGTGTTTCGTACGGTAGTCCGCCGCGTACGAGCGGATAGACGGGGACGTTCGGAACGGCGAGATTCTCGTCGAACGGACGAGCGACGAAAGCTCCCGGCGTCTCGTCGAGGATACTGCTTACCGCGGGTTCGCCGCGGTCACGATAGGCTTCGCGCGGGAAAATATGCTGCGAAGTAGGCGTCTTATTGAAGGGCTGCGTCCCGTAGACCGTGACCGTGCCGATCACATGGAGCCGGCGAGGAGCCGGGCGTTTTGCTTCCTTTTTTGGGAGGGAAGACTGGGCGTCGGCTCGCATACCGGGCAAAGCTAGTGTTAGGCATGCCAAAGTCCAGGTTAGGCATGCCAAAACACCACCGGCTGCTCTCAAGGAGGTTGCCATTCTCATGCGGGTCCTGCGCGTTCCACTGCTCCTAGGCCTGCTCGCCTCGCTCGCCGCCCCGGCACTTGGGCAGCAGAGCGGCGTCCAGGGGATTGTCGTCAACGACGCCGGCGCGCCGCTGGCAAATGCTCGCGTTGCCGTCTACGGACCGCACGCCGTCACGACGACGGCCGATGCGCACGGTCACTTCTCGCTCAATCTTCCGCCGGGAACCTACTCTATTACCGCGACGCGCCCCGGGTACGAGCAAGTGACGCTGGCAAACGTCGTCGTCACGAGCGGTATCGCAGTCGTGCGCGTTGCGCTGCCTCCCGTCAGCCTCTCATCGTTGACCACGATCGCACGCGTTGAAACGGTATCGCCTGGACAGTTCAACGCGGGCTCCTATCCCGTCGCGGTGCTCGGCTCACAAGCCTTCATCCAGCAGGGCGCGATCAACATCGAGCAGCTTCTCAACGAGGTTCCGGGCGTCGTCGCGGCACGTCCCCAAGCAAACGCCGCGGTCGCCGGCTCGACCGTCTCGCCGAACCTGCGCGGTGCGCTCGACTACGAGAAGGAGACGCTCATCGACGGCCATCCGCTCATCAACGGCTCGCATGGTGATTACCCGGTGATGTTCGTCGACTCGCTTCTCTTCGACGACATCGAGATCGCGAAGGGTCCCTCGGCGTACGCCTCTGAGATCTACTATGGCATCGGCGGCACGATGAACTTCCGCACCGGCGATCCAACGCTCGAGCCCGAAGGGCGCGCCGTCTTCGGCTTCGACAACGAGGGCGGTATCGTCGGGAATATTCGCGATACCGGAACGGCAGGACGCTTCGGCTGGGTGCTCGACCTCGCAGATTACGGCACCGAAGGGCCACTGCGCAACTATCCGGCAGAGTTCGCCGTCGCCAAGGGCGACTCGATCGTTGGATACGGCAAGATCACCGGAACGACGACGAGCGGAACGTCGCTCAACGGCCAAGTCGGCCCCTATCCCGTTACGAACTCGCTCGGCAGTCCCACGAACGCGTACTCAACGCTCCTCGCATGCTGCCAGCTCGTGAACTCCGACTACCTGACACAAGGCGAGGTTGCGAAGCTCTACTATCACCTCTCCGATTACACCGTCATCGACGCCGGTTATGTCGGCATTCAAGGAAACTACGACGGCGCAGCCGGCTCATTCGGCGAGTTCGATACGACGTTCTCTCCGGCGGCTTCGTACTTCGCACCGGGTACGCCGTATCAGGCTGGCGATCAGGTCGCGATCGCAGAGAAGTCGACGTTCCCCGATTCACAGACGTGGGACAGCGAGCCGATGTTTGAGAGCGACCTGCGCACGACGCTCGGAGACGACACGCTCCTCGCCCGCTACTACAGCGAGGTCTACCTCCGTTACACCCTGTCGGACTTCGGTTCGCCGTCGGCAAACTACACGACGGGGCCGTTCAAGCTCTACGGCACGGCCGCGATCGGCGGCGCGTCTTCGCCAACCGACTTCGTCGGGACGACAGCCGACCTCACGTTCCCGACGCCGTACTCCGACAGCGTCGAGCACGACATCCTCCACGGTTACTCGTTCGAAGATGATCACCCGATCGGCGACGGGACGCTGACGTTCGAATACGATCACACGGTTGCGCTGACGAACGCGTGGTCGGTCGTCGGAAGCTCGACGCATCCTGACGGTCTCGAGACGACCTCGATCGCTGCCGGGACCAGGCAAGACTTCATTACGTACCTGCTGCGCGGGACGTTCAACCTGAATGAAAAAGCCACGCTGACGCTCGCAAACTACTACGATGTCTACGACACCCACTATACACCGGAGCTTGCATCGGACGGCTCCTTCATCTTCACGAACTCCACGGTCGGGCATGACGATCCGCGGCTCGGGCTCTCCTATCGCGCCTCGCCGGACGTCGCAATCCGCTTCACCGCCGGCTCCTCGCTTGCGCCGCCCTACCCGTCGCTGACGAACGCGCTCAACGAAACGCCCGCGGAAGAGTACGTTACCGGTGATACCTCGGTAACCGTCACGAAGAACCCCGGAGTGCTCGCGCCGGAGACCTCGTTCGGATACGATATCGGAACCGACACGATGCTCCCGTTCGGGGCCATCGCTTCGTTCGACGCCTACTTGACGAACTTGAAGAACCAGTTCGACACGGTCGTCTATCAGAACGGCGACTATGACTCTCCCTCCGGCCCCATTCCGCTGTACGAGTCGACGACCCAGAACATCGGCAACTCGCGCTACGAGGGCCTCGAGCTCGCGCTGCACGACGATCCCGCGATCGGGTTCGGATACGTGGTCTCCGCCGATCTGCAACGGGCCTATCCGTACGACATCCCGACGTGCTTCTACGCGACCGCCGCGCACCCGTGCCCGGGGTACGGCACGAACCTGCTCGTCGTTCCGTACATCAACTTCGAAGGAAGCGGCAGCGGTTACAACGGCGTCGGGAACAAGAGCGAGGCCTACGCAATGGGCTACGCCTCGGTTCACGAGCGCGGCGGGGCCGGACAGTACGCACAGATCGGCGTGACGTACTTCGGTAACAACAACACCTACGACGTTCCGCCGTTCTTCGTCACGAGCGCGAGCTATCGCATACCGCTCGGCTTGCCGCAGACGTCGATTCAGATCTCCGCCGACAACATCTTCGACCAGAACGGCGGCTCCTACGAAGAAGGCTATACCACCGCGATTCCGGCGCCGCTCGTGAACGGCCAGGTCGGTTTACGCAACGCCGTACCGTACGGCCCGCCGACCGTCCGCGTCATGGTAGGCCACAACTTCTAAAGCGGCGTCGTCGAGTCGTCAGTTCGACCTCTGACCGAGAAGATCGGAGAGCCGCCAGGCGCATTCGGCGATGAGGTCGCGCATATCCAGCAGCACCTCCAAAAAGAGCGCTGCCTGGGTGCGCGGGCTCGTGGCATCCGCATAGGCGCTCTCTATCTCCTCGCGCGAGCGCGGCATGTGTTGGAAGGCGCTCACGGCCCTCGCGGCCTCTGCCGCTCCGGTAAAACGATGTCGTCGGAGCTGCAGCCGCAGTGACGCGCGATGCGGCGGAGTATCGTCGCCGACGGTACCATCCTCCCGCGTTCGTATTCGCTCCATGTAACGGGGTGAATGCCGACGGCGGCCGACGCCTGTTTTTGCGTCTCGCCTCGCAGGACACGCCACTCCCGAAGAGTCCTCGCTTTGGCCATTCCCAACATACTATAATGCCTTTTGCCTATCGCATGCAATTCTTTCCGCCGTTTTTGTTTGCTACAGTTTGCCTTTTCACTAAAAGGCTGCTATGGTACTTAGCGAATCGACTATCATGCCTCCGAAGCGAGCACGACGCGCCGACGCCTTTCCAACCGAACTTGGCGCAAACATCCGGCGCTGTCGCGAGGAACGCCGTTTGACGCAACGCGATCTCAGTCGCGCCGCGCACTACGACATGGCGCAACTCTCCGCGATCGAGAACGGACTCGCCGTCCCGCGTGCCGACGCGCTGCGCCGTATCGCAGACGTGCTCGACGTCTCGCTCGACCGTCTCTGCGGCCGTCGCGGCTTCAGGCCGGGCGACGCGGAAACGGGATCACGTTCTTCGGATCAGTTGCTCTCCGCAGGAACAATGGCGATGGTAGATGAGTTGCGCGAGCTGCGGCGTCGCGTAGAACGGCTGGAGGCGTCGCACGACTCCCGTGAAGGACGCTCTCGAAGCAAATCGTAGCGAACGTAAGGCGGTCGTACTCAGATTCGTGCATCGCTGCATCATGACACAGCGGCGTGCCTACTGTGTGGCACGAACAACGCGACCCAGAGAAAATTTGCCAGCATCAGAGACCCGACAACGAGGAACGTCGCCGTGAATCCGAAGCGCGACGCGACACTGCCGCCGAGAAGCGGGCCGGCGAACATGCCGAGAAACGTGGCGCTCGAAACGAGGCCGTAGACACGCCCTCGCTGTTCACCGGGAAAGAGGCTGCCGATCCATGCGTTGGCCGTCGGCAAGATTCCGCCGAGGAACATCCCCACCCCGAAACGCAATGCAATGAATCCCCAGATATTGTGCACGAACGCCTGTGGCAGCGTGAAGCAGGCGACACCGGCGAGCGAGATCAGCAGGACTCGCCGATAGCCGATACGGTCGCTTCGCTTTCCGAGCAATGGTGAAGCGATCAAGTCCGCGAGTCCAGTCACCGCGAACGAGGCGCCCGCGGCGGTCGCGAGCCAGGGAGCGTTTCCGACGAGACTGCGAACGTAAAGCGGCACCACCGGCTGTATACCGAGCGCCGCAACCTGCGCGAGGAGAACGACAACGAACATCGGGAGGAGCTGGGGATGGCGAATGAGCTCGCCGATCTCGGTCCACAACGGTGTGCGCAGACCCTTCGTTCGAGCCGTGTCGCGCCGGAATCCCTCGTGGACGAAGAGCGTGCATCCGAGCGCCGCGACAAACGCGAAGAACGATGTCCCAAAGAAAATGTGACGATAGTCGTGTGTCCTGTCGGCGACGAGTCCTCCCAGCATCGGTCCGAGCAGCGCGCCGAGGAGCTGGCCGGTCGCCATCCACCCGAGCGAGAAGCCGAGACGGTCCTCAGGAACCTTCGTAGCGACGAGTGCGGTCGCCGAAGCGGAGAAACCACTGAAGGTGCCCATGAGCGCGCGGACCCCGAAGAGCTGTGCGGCATTCTGCACGATGCCCATCATCGCCGTGAAGAGCGCGACGGCTGCGCTCGAGCGAATCACCATCGCCTTGCGCCCGATGCGATCGGCGAGCCCGCCCCACAGCGGTGAGACGAGCGCCGACATGAGAAAGTTCACCGACGAGATCGCGCCCGCCCAGAGCTCGACGGACGGAAGCGGATGTACACCGAGCTGGATCAGGAACAGCGGCAAAAACGGGGCAGATATCTGAAAGGCGATCGACATTGTCGCCTGCACGCCCACCATGAGCCACAGCGTCCGCTGCCAGTCCCTCACTTCCGATCGGGTGCGAAGTCGAGGGAGAGCGAGTTGATGCAGTAGCGCGTGTTACGCGGTCCGGGTCCGTCGTCGAAGACATGGCCGAGATGTGAATCGCAACGCTTGCAGCGCACCTCGATCCGGTGCATGCCGTAGCTGTCGTCGTCGAGAAGCCGCACGTTCTCCTGCTGTTCTGGATGTGTGAAGCTCGGCCAACCGCAATGTGATTCGAACTTCGCGTCGGAACGGAAGAGCGGCGCGCCGCAGGCACCGCACGTATACGTACCGTCATCGGTGACGTTCAAGAGCGCCCCGCTAAATGGGCGCTCGGTGCCGGCCTCGCGCAGCACGTGATACCGCTCGTCGCCGAGCTGCTGCCGCCACTCCTCTTCCGACTTCTTCATGAACTCCTAACGTGTGAAGGGCTTACCGAGGTTGAGCCGGTATTGCGCGACATGGCTCTCTCGCCCGAACGCGTCACGGAGCTCAAGCTCCGCGCAAACGACGTGCGCCAAGGAATCATTCGCGCGCTACTCGCAGCAGGCTCAGGCCACTCCGCCGGCCCGCTCGACATGTCCGACGTCTTCACCGCGCTCTACTTCTCCATCTTGCACCACGATCCCAAGCAACCGGATTGGCCGGATCGCGATCGCCTTCTCCTCTCGTGCGGCCATATTGCGCCGGTGCGCTACTCTGCGATGGCGTACGCGGGATACTTTCCGGTAGAGGAGCTGCTGACGCTGCGCAAGTTCGGGACTCGGCTTCAAGGGCATCCCGAACGCGTTCGTCTCCCCGGAACCGAGACGACCTCGGGACCGCTGGGCGAAGGCCTGGCACAAGGCGTCGGGATGGCACTCGCAGCGAAGGCCGACGGTAAGCAGTGGCGTGTCTACGTCGTCACGTCGGACGCGGAGCACCAATGCGGCCTCCATTGGGAGGCAATGCTGACCGGCGCGAAGTTCAAGCTCGACAATCTCATCAATATCGTCGACCGCAACGTCATCCAGATCGACGGTAGCACGGAGGACGTGATGCCGCTGGAGCCGCTCGCCGAGAAGTACCGCGCCTTCAACTGGGAAGTCTTCGAATGCGACGGCAACGACATCGTCGCGTTCATCGATGCGGTCGAGCGCGCGCAGCAGGTGAAAGGGAAACCGTCGGTGATCATCGCGCACACTCTCGCCGGCAAGGGCGTTTCTTTCATGGAGGGCGACTACACATGGCACGGCAAGCCGCCCAACAAGGAGCAAGCCGACGAAGCGCTGCGCGAGCTCGGTGCAGAGCGCGAGAGGATCTTGGCGCATGCTTAGTGGGGCGCGGCATCCCGATAGCACGACACGCGCGGACGATGCCGCGGTTGCGATGCATCTCGTCGATTATCGTAACGTCTCGGAGCTGAAGCAGCTTCCGACGCGCAACGGCTTCGGCGAGGGGCTGATCGAGGCCGGCAATCGCGATCGCAACGTTGTCGGCATCTGTGCTGACCTCTCCGAGTCGACACGCATGGACGGCTTCAAAAAAGCACATCCGGAGCAATACTACGAGATCGGCGTCTCGGAGCAGATGCTCGTCGCGATGGCCGGCGGACTCGCGGCCTGCGGCAAGATTCCCTGGATCGCGTCGTATGCAATGTTCAATCCGGGGCGCTCTTGGGAGCAAGTGCGCACGATCATGGCACTCAACGAGACGAACGTGAAGATCGCCGGCGCGCACGCAGGCGTCTCAGTCGGCCCCGACGGCGCAACGCATCAGGCAAT
>JASHTE010000078.1 GCA_030040695.1 Vulcanimicrobiota bacterium
AAATCTTCGCGCGAGATGTCGGCGGTGTGTTGCTCGCTTCCCCCGATCCGGAAGTAGCCCGAGAGGTCGTGCACAGCGTGGCATCCGATCGCGTAGCAGATGCGTGCTTCACCGTGCTCGCCATGATCGAGCATCGTATTCGCGATGAGCGACGCGTCAAGGAGCGCTCCGAGCGTGCCGATCCAGGATTGATCGTCGTGGCTCGAACGAAAAAAGGCGAGCACCGGATAGGCGAGATGGCTTTCCATCAGCGCGGCGATCCACGCTTGTGCCTCCATCATGAGCGTGCGTAGACTCTGCTGCGTCCTCGTCTTCGCGGCGATCTCGAAGAAGCCGACTGCGCTGGGTGGAGAGCCAGCACGCGCGGCAAACATCACGATAAAGGATTCGCGTCGCTGAAACGTTCCGAATATAGCGAAGAGATAGGCGGTGGTGACGGAAACGACTCCGAGTCCGGACGCCGCGGCACAGAGCGCGATGAGACGCGCGAAGCCGTGACGCGGCACGAAGTCACCGAAACCGATCGTGAGCAACGACGTTCCGGAGAAGTAGGCGGCGTCCCAATAGGAATGTGGCGCCGGCGTAACCTCGCGGCGAGTTGCCCAGAGAATAGCGCCGTAGCCGAGGATCAGTATCGCGACCCACGTCGCGAGCATCGCAATCAGTGCGAAGGGCGCGAAGCTCGCGAGGAAGTCCTCGCGGCTCTCGTCGTTGCGCGGGTAGAGACGATGCGCGAGCTGCGGCCAGACGCGCCAGAGGCCTCGCCACACGACGAGGCTGATGCGATAGAGCAGCGTCGGGGCGCGAGGCATGACGACCGATTGAAAGACGTCCGCGAGTGCAAGCGCGATCACCGCGATCCCGATGAGCAAGACGACAACGTCGCCGGCGTGCACGGTCGCTAGCGCTTAGGCGTCTCGCGCGGTACCGGAGTCGGCTGCTCGGAAGGCTGCTCCGACGGAACAGGCGGCGGCGGAAGCGTCGTCATGCCGGCAGGCATCGCGATCGGCACGAGGCGCGCATACCCGATCGAGACACCTTGGTCTTTCGTGACCGTAACGGTTGCGGTCACCGTCGTGTACGCGGGAGCGCGAACGGTGACGGTTTGCTGGCCGATCGGGACTTGCGAGAGCACGAATGCTCCCTTGCCGTCGCTCGAGGCAGTGTAGAGCGATCCGACTGAGATGAGCGCGTCGGCGATCGGTAGATTCGTCGTCGCGTCGAGAACGCGGCCGGCAATCGACCCGTAGTCTTGCACGCCGACGACGTGCGGCTGCGGCGAGCAGCCGCCTCCATCTGCGCCTAAGAGTAAGACGAACCCGGCGAGCACGGCGATCCAGCGCATGCGTTTCCCTACGCCTCGCAGGGTCGCTTCGCCTGTTATACAATGAGAGGCGCGATGACTCCGTACGCGCCGGTCGGCATCTACCTCATCGTAGCTCTCGCTGCCGCGCTGCTCTTCACCGGGCTCCCGGGCCTCCTCGGGCGGAGCAAGCCGAATCCGCAGAAGGCCGATCCTTACGAATGCGGGGTCGAGCCTACCTCGGCGCTCTCCGGGCGGTTTCCGGTGCGCTTCTACTTGATTGCGATGCTCTTCGTCGTCTTCGACGTCGAGGCAGCCTCGTTCTATCCTTGGGCCGTGCAAATGCATGCGCTGCGACTTTTTGGGCTCTTCGAGATGATTGTCTTCGTCGTCGTGCTGGCAATCGGGTACGCTTACGTGTGGAAGAAGGGCGGGTTTCAGTGGAGGTAGGACCAGGGAAATTCCTTCTGACCAGCGTCGACGACGTCGCTCGTTGGGCACAAAGCTCGAGCGTCTGGCCGCTTACGATGGGGCTTGCCTGCTGTGCGATCGAAATGATGAGCGTCACCGATCCGCACTTCGATATCGCACGCCTCGGCTCGGAGGTCTTTCGAAGCTCACCGCGTCAAGCCGATCTCATGATCGTCTCGGGTCGCGTCGCGTGGAAGATGGCTCCGATCATCAAGCGCATCTACGATCAGATGGCCGATCCGAAGTGGGTGATCTCCATGGGCGCCTGTGCGAGTTCGGGCGGTGTCTTCGACAACTACGCGATCGTCCGAGGCGTTGACACCATCATCCCAGTCGACGTGTACGTTCCCGGCTGCCCGCCGACTCCCGACGGCCTGCTGCATGGCGTCACGCTGATCCAGCAGCAGATCCGCGAAGGCGGCCGCGGCGGCATCCTCGCCCGATCGTAGTGACATAAGGAAGAGCCGTGCCGAGTACGCAAACGCCACCGCTCGCCGGCGCAGCGGTCGATCCGCCAAGC
Organism: Vulcanimicrobiota bacterium; assembly: GCA_030040695.1. Taxonomy (GTDB): domain Bacteria; phylum Vulcanimicrobiota; class Vulcanimicrobiia; order Vulcanimicrobiales; family Vulcanimicrobiaceae; genus Tyrphobacter. Next base: position 2,295 of record JASHTE010000078.1, read on the forward strand.
CTACGTCCTCCCATTGAGGATGCGGCGATCGAGCGCGTCGAACCGGCGCAGCTCCATGCGCGTCTCGAGGCCCTACACGGGGAGGGCTGGACGATGCTGCTCGATCTCGGTGCAGCCGACTATCCGCAGCGCACGCCTCGCTTCGACGTCGTCTATCATCTTTTGAAGCTGCCGTCGCAGCCACGCAGCGCAGAGCAGCTCGGCGCGCCGCAGCGCATGCGCGTTCTCTGCGGTGTCGACGCGGCGGATCCGCATCTTCCAACCGTCAGCGACTTGTGGAAGGCGGCAGATTGGGCCGAGCGCGAGGTGTACGATCTCTTCGGGATCCTCTTCGACGGCCACCCCGACCTGCGGCGCATCCAAATGCCGCACACGTGGGAGGGGTATCCACTCCGCAAGGATTATCCGCTGCGCGGTCCCGCCCGGGAGAGATCGCCGCGTCCGGCGTTCGCGTTGAAGAGCAACGTCCAGGCAGGAACACCGCCGTCGGGCGAAACCCTTGCAGCGCTTCAGGAGCAAGAGAAGGAGCGGGAGCGCGACACATGAGCCTCTCGACGACGCCGTTAACACCTGAGGTCGTCTCGCTAGAAGGCAACTCGATGGTGCTCTCGATGGGACCGCAGCACCCGTCGACGCACGGCGTCCTGCAGCTCGTGCTCGAGATCGAGGGCGAGAGCGTGGTGCGTGCCGATCCCGAGATCGGCTACCTTCACACCGGTATCGAGAAGACTGCCGAGAATCTGTTCTGGTCGCAGGCCCAAACCGTCATCGAGCGCATGGACTACTTGGCGCCGGAGTCAAACTCGCTCTGCTACGTGCTTGGCGTCGAGCGGCTTCTGGGTATCACCGATCGCATTCCGAAGCGAGCAGAGCGCATCCGAGTGCTCTTTAGCGAGCTCACGCGCATCGCGTCGCACTGTGTCTGGCTCGGTACGCATTCCCTCGACCTCGGCGCGATGTCGGTATTCTTCTACACCTTCGACCTGCGCGAGAACATTCTCGACCTGCAAGAGGCGGTCGGCGGTGCGCGCATGCACCCGAACTACCTGCGCGTCGGTGGCTGCAACGGAGATCTGCCCGAAGGGTTCCTCGACAAGTTCGATACGCTGCTGCAGAAGTTTCCAGGACGCATGCGCGATTTACGTGGACTCCTGCAAGCGAACCCGATCTTCCAAGACCGCACGATCGGAATCGCGCGCCTCTCGCTCGAGGACGCGATCTCGTGGGGCGTCACCGGGCCCTCGCTGCGTGCGAGCGGCCTCGCCTACGATGTCCGTCGTGCCTTCCCGTACACGGGATATGAGGGCTACGAGTTTGACGTACCGACGCGCACGGAGGGCGACGCCTACGCGCGTTTCCTCGTACGTCTCGATGAGATGGAGCAGGCGCATCGCATCCTGACGCAAGTGCGCACGCAGCTCGAGGAGCCGGGGCCGGTGATGATAGCCGACACGAAAGTTGCCGCGCCGCCGAAAGAGACGATCGCGCTTTCGATGGAGGCGCTCATCCATCACTTCAAGATCGTGAGCGAGGGCTTCCGCGTCCCTCCGGGCGACGTCTATCAGGCTGTTGAGTCTCCGCGCGGCGAGCTTGGGTACTACATCGTAAGCGACGGCGGCAATCGTCCCTATCGCGTTCGCACGCGCCCGCCGTCTCTCTACAACCTGCAGGCGATTAAAGGCATCGCTCCGGGAAATCTCATCGCCGATCTCGTCGTCTCGATCGGCTCCTTAGATCCCGTCTTCGGCGAGGTGGACAGATGATTCGGCCTCTGCGCCCCTCTCGCCGTCCTCGCTCCGGGGCGCATTCACACGCCCCTCGGACGACGCATACTCGATTCTCCGAATCGCTGATGGTAAGAGGGTTGGCATGAGCGAAAGGCAGGAGAACTTTCCCGCATTGCTTGCGAGATTGAAGCCGGAATGCGAGCGGATCATCGCGCAATACGAGAATCCGCGCTCTGCCCTCCTGCCGATCATGCAGCTCTTCCAAGAGCACGAAGGCTTCGTGAGTCAGGAGGCGATGCATGCGGCAGCTGATATGCTCGGTGTTACGCCGGCGGTCGCCGAGTCGACAGTCTCGTTCTACACGTTGCTCTATCGTAGACCAGTAGGCAAGTACGTCGTCCAGGTTTGCCGCGGGCTCGCCTGCACGATCAACGGTGCCGAGGACGTGATGCAGGCGTTTCACGAGAAGCTAGGCGTCGGTCACCTCGAGACGACACCCGACGGGCTCATCTCCTATGAAGAAGTCGAGTGCCTCGCTGCGTGCGATCGCGCGACATGTGCGCAAGTCAACCTCGAGTTCGTCTACGATCTGGAGCCGAAGCAGGTCGACGGTATGGTCACGGCAATGCGCACGGGTGCTTACGCGGTCGCGCCGCGCGTGCAGACGGAGGAGCCCGCCCGCACGTGGAGCCTTCCGCGCCTCGGCGAGGTAGCGCGCGGCCGGCGTTCCGCCGGCGCGATCGGGACGGAGAGCCCCGACAACGCGGGCGGGGTCGGCGACGAGCCGGGTATCATCATGCTCGATCGGATCGTCGAGCGCGGACCCTCATTCTATGACGCGACGCGCGAGCGCGCCGTCCAAGAAGCGAAAGACGTCGTAGCCGTGATAGAGGAAGAGAAGGGCTCCCGTGCCGCTCACTAGGGTTATCACCGAGGGGATCGGCGAGGCCGACCTGCGCTCGATCGACGTCTATCGCAAACGCGGCGGATACGAACAATGGCGGCGCGCGATCACCTCGCTGAAACCCGAAGAGGTGATGGAGTACGCCGACAAATCCGGTCTGCGCGGACGCGGCGGCGCCGGCTTTCCGACCGGGAAGAAGTGGAGCTTCCTTCCGAAGAACGGCAAGCCGCGTTATCTCGTCTGCAACTCCGACGAGGCGGAGCCGGGAACGT
>JASHTE010000079.1 GCA_030040695.1 Vulcanimicrobiota bacterium
GCTGCGCGGCGATATCTCGCTCGTCGGCCCGCGTCCGGCGTTGCCGAGCGAGGTTGCCAACTACGAGCCGTACGCGCGCCGGCGTCTGCTCGTGCCGCAGGGCGTCACGTGCCTGTGGCAAATCGGCGGCCGCAGCAAGCTCAACTTCCGCGAGTGGATGGCGCTCGACAATCGCTATGTCGACGAGTGGACGCCGCTGCTCGATCTCGCGATTATCATGAAGACGATTCCCGCCGTGCTGCGGAAGGACGGTGCGCGTTAAGCGTTCGATCGCGGGCTCGACGCTCTTCGTCATGGGCGCGACGCTCGGCTCGACGATCCTGGGATTCCTTCGCGAGGTTGTAAGCGCCCGGTTCTACGGGACCGAGTGGCAGATGGACACGTATCTTGCCGCCGCCGTGATCCCGACGATCCTCTTCGGTGTCTTCAACGGTGCGCTGACGAGCGCGCTCGTCCCGACGTTCTCCGAGTACCTCGCGCGCGGCGAGGAGAAGGAGGCGTGGCGACTCGGCAGCACGGTCGTCAACCTGCTCGCGATCGTCCTCGCGATCTGTGCGGTCGTCGGCTACTTTGCCGCTCCGCTCTACGTGCCGCTGATCGCCCACGGATTCCCGAAGCCGCAGATGGGCGTCGCGATTCACATGACCCGCTGGCTCATCCCGAGCATCATCGCCGTCGCCCTCTCGGGCGTTCTCGCGGGAATCCTCAACTCGTACCACCGCTTCCGCTCCACGTCGGTCGTCGGAATCGCCCTCAACGTGGTGACGATCGGCTGCGTCTTCTTGCTGAACCGGAGGATCGGCATCTTCGCGCTCGTCGCGGGGACGGCGCTCGGGCTGGTTGCCCAAATGCTCGTCCAGCTCCCCGCCTTTCTCTCACTGGGGGGATACCGGTTCTTGCTGGACCTTCGCCATCCGGGGTTGAAGAAGATGGGGGGGCTGCTCGGTGCAATTACCTTGGGTTCTCTGGCCGGGCAGCTCTCACTGTTCTTCGATCGCTACTTCGCGTCGACGCTTCCCCCGGGCTACATCGCGGGAATGAGCTATGCGACGAAGGTCGTGAACTTTCCGCAGCAGATCTTCGCGGTCGCGATCGCCACCGTCATCTTCCCGTTGCTCGCGATGCAGTTCGCGCAGGAGAATCGCGAAGGCGTCGCGCGCAGCGCGCTCACGGGGTTGCGTCTCGTGAACTTCATCGCGATTCCGTCCCTCTGCGCGCTCATCGTCCTCGCGCATCCCATCATCGCAACGCTCTTCGAGCGCGGCTCCTTTGGGCCGAGCTCCGTCAATCTCTGCGCGGGATTGATGCCGTACGCCGCGTTCGGCTTGGTCGCGTTAGCGGCAAACGTCGTGCTGACGCGGTGTCTCGTGGCGTGCCGGCAGATACGCTGGCAAGTTGCCGCCTCGATCATGACCGTCGTGCTCAACGTCGCGCTCTCGATCACGTGGCTGCCGACGCTCGGCGCGCGTGGCCTCCTGCTCGCGAACTCGGTGAGTCAGAGCGTGCAGACGATCATGCTGCTCATTCTCGTCGCGCGATTCGTTGCCGAGATCGACTGGGGTGCGCTGCTCGGCTCAGCTGCGAAGATCGCGGTATGCGCTGCGGTCATGGTCGTCGTGCTCAACTGGATCGCCTCGCTCGGTGCGGCGCCGGAGCCTTCGTTCGTCTCGCGCGCATGGTTCCTCTTCGGTCAAGTTGCGATCGGCGCTCTCGTCTTCGTCGCGGTCGCGCGCATGCTCGACGTCGAGGAGCTCTCGATGGCGTGGAGAGCGATCATGGCGAAGTTCGAGCGCAACATCATCGCACCGCCCGAAAACCGCGACGTCCCCATTTCGTAAACGTTGTCACGATGAGCGGAAGCTTGTCATAGTGAGCGGAGCGCGAGCATAGCGAGCGCGGAGTCGAACTACCGACGCAGAGCGTTGCGGCGGTCCTTCGACTTCGCTCACTACGTTCGCTTCGCTCAGGATGACAAAGCATAGGTGCTTCGCTCACCATGACAAAGCATAGGCGCTTCGCTCACCATGACAAAGCATAAGCGCTTCGCTCACCATGACAAAGCATAGGCGCTTAGCTCACCATGACAAAGCATAGGCGCTTCGCTCACCATGACAAAGCATCGGCGCTTCGCTCACCATGACAAAGCATAGGCGCTTCGCTCACCATGACAGAGCATAGGCGCTTTGCTCAGGATGGCAACGCTTCGCTCGTTACCAAAACGAAGGCTGCGCGGCAGCGCGGCCGACCTTAGTACGTTCTGACGTTCGCGAGGCCGGCTTTTTGCAGCGCTTGCACCGTTGCGTCGCACGCGGTGCCGTCGCACGTGCAGACGACGACGCAGCGGCCGTCGTCGATGGCCTCGTTGAAGTACTCTTCATCGCCGGACGGTATGTCGATGCCGTGAAGGTAATCCACGACGTCGGGATGGTCGAAGACGCTGAAGTCGCCGCCGTCACTCTGCATCCCGGGAACCGAGGTGCCGCCGAAATCGGCGAGGACGCCGGTGCCGCGCATGATGTCCTCATCGAGGCTCTCATTCGCCATCTCGGCGACGTGGACGAAGCTGATCGACGACTCCTCATGCGCCTTGGTGGGGTCTTCCGCGGTGAGCACCCGGAGCTGCGCGCGGTCGATGCCGCTCGCCGAGATCGTACGCTCTATCTGCGAGGGGTCGCACGTTCCAAGGACGCCGATGACGATACGGTTTGCCATGGGCCCTACGCTTCTTCGATGGCTCTGCAGAGCCTCTCGATGCCGATGCGAATTCTCTCATCAGGCGAGTTGGAGAAGTTCAGCCTCATGCCGTCGTGCACGTCCCGCGCGGGGTAGAAGCTCTCGCCCGGAACAAAGACGACACGCTCTTGCGCGCTAACCTTGAGCAGCTCGGCGGTGTCGGCTCCCGCCGCGCGCACCCAGAGAAACATGCCTCCTTGTGGACGGTTGAAGGAGACCGACCGCGGCGCGTGCTCGCTCAACGCCTCGCACATCACATCGCGGCGGTGGCGGTAGGTGGCGACGATCTCGTGCACGTGCTCCTCGAAGGCGTTGCTCCTCACGTACTCATGGAAGACGTACTGCGTGATCGTGCCGCTGTGAAGATCGGAGCCCTGCTTTGCGAGCACGATCTTCTCGCGCACGTCCGCGTTCGGAATGACGAGCCACGCGACACGCATTCCCGGCGCAACGATCTTGCTTCCGGTGCCGAGATAGATGATCGTTCCCGACGTTTCAAGCGCCGAGAGCGGCGGAAGGTCCTCTCCCTCGAAGCGCAGCTCGCAGTAGGGGTCGTCCTCGATGATCGGTAGATCGTAGCGTTCGCAGATGCGCACGACCTGTTCGCGCCGATCGCGTACGAGCGTTCGTCCCGTCGGATTCTGAAAGTTGGGAACGAGGTAGAGAAACTTCGGAAACGGATCGGCGCGGTCGAGTACGCGCTCGAGCGATTCGGGAATGAGGCCGTTCTCGTCGGTTTCGACCGTGAGGTAACGTGCTTCGTAGGCATCGAAGGCTTGAATCGCTCCGAGGTACGACGGGCTCTCGAGAACCACGTGATCGCCCGGATCGATGAAGATCTTGCCGAGCAGATCGAGCCCCTGCTGCGACCCATTAACGATTAAGACGTCCTCAGCCGGAATCAGTCGGGCAAAACGCGGCGCAAGGCGATGCGCGACCCAGGCTCGCATCTGCGGGATGCCCTCGGTAACGCTGTACTGTAAGGCAGCGGTGCCGTACTCTTCCATGACGCGCTTCGTCGCCTGCGCGATCTCGGTCGTGGGGAAGAGCTCGGGCGCCGGCAGTCCGCCTCCGAAAGAGATGACGTCGGGCTGCTGGGTGACCTTCAACATTTCGCGGATGGTCGAGGCTCGCAAGCGAGCGGTGCGTCGCGCAAAGCGCGCAGACGAAGCTGCAGTCCTCATAGAGCCCTCCATTCGGGGCCCGAGCAGGCTTTAACTTTTTTGGTGCCAGTCCGCTTGCACTGAGATTCTTTACGACATTTTATCCATTGCGTTGGGGAATTAGCGTGTATCGGGGTAAGATTTTGCCCGAGAACTCGGTACGTAGCGGCAGCAGCGAGCTACATGCGATTCTGCTTCAACGTTCGGAGGCGTTATTGGTAACCTCAATTGAGACAGGTGTGGCTCTCAATGATGACGACGCCAGGACGGCGTCCGGCCCAACGCCCGCCTCTCGCCCTATCGTACGTTTGCTGCGCCAAGGTGGACTCGTGTTCGCGGGATCCATGGCGCTCAATCTGTGCGGCTTCCTCTTCCAGATGACGGCGAGTCGCGCTCTCGGAGTCGGAGCGTACGGTGTCTTCTACTCGCTCGCGGCCCTCGTGATGATCGCAGGGCTGCCGGGCGCGCTCGCCTCTCCGATTATCGTACGGGCGGTCGCCGAGCTGCGCGCGCGGGACGAGCGGCACGTCTCCGTCCTCGAGCGCGACGTAGCGCGCGCGGTTGGTGCGGCTTCGTTCATCTATATAGCGTTCGGAATTGCACTCGCTCCGCTCATAGCGAGATTTCTTCACGTGCCGGTCTGGACGATTTCCCTGGCCGGCGTTCTAGCCGCTGCCGGACTCTGGAGCGGCGCATTTCGCGCAATCGCGCAGGGCATGCAGGCGTTCGGCGTGTTCTCGCTGTCGAGCGCCGTCGAGGGAGCTGCGAAGGTTCTCGCGCTCGCTATGATGATGCTACTCGGCTTCGGCGTTTTCGGCGGCCTCTGCGGCCTGCTCGCGGGTACGCTTTGCGGTCTTGCCGTCGTGCTCTGGTTTCTCGGCAGGCACTCGGGCGGCTCGGAGCATCGCTGCACGTACGACTGGCAGAACATTCGCAGCTCAACGTTAGGCGCCGGCGCGCTCATGCTCGCCACGACGGTCGTCGGGAGTGTCGACGTGCTCGTCGTCAAGCACTTCTTCGATGCGCACGAGGCGGGCCTCTACGCGGCGGCAGCCCTCGGTGGGAAGACAGTGCTCTTCGCCTCCGCTTTCCTTCCGACGGTCCTTTTGCCGAGCGTGACGCACGGCCATACGAAAGGCGAGCGCACGCGCGACCTTCTCTGGTACGCGATCGCCGCGTTTCTCGCCGTTGCTGCGGTCGGGATGCTCGTGCTCTCCGTCTGGGGAAAGCTCTTCATCCATATTCTCGTCGGTAGCTCGTACGACGGGAGCATCGCGCTGCTGCTGCCGTACGCGGCGGCGATGCTCATCTTCAGTCTCACGAGTATCCTCGCATACTACGGCATCGGCAAGGGGCGTGTCGCGTTTGCCGCGCCGCTCAGCGCGGGGGTCGTGCTAACCGTCGGCGTCATGATATTCTTCCACCCGTCGACGGCGGCGGTGGTCGACGTGCTCCTCGCCGGCAATGCGGCGACGTGCGTCGCGGTCGGGTGGTCGATCCTCGCCCAAGCCACATCGAGACCGTCCGCGCTGCGCAAGCGCATCGCGGTGATCGGGCCGCTGCCGTGGACGGACGCGATCCCGGGTGGTCCCTCGTACGATACCGCCGCGTACGCTCAGCGCTTCTGCGAGTTGGGATTCACGGTGGAGGTGTGGACGAAGAAGCCGGTCCCGATCTCCGCATGTAGCTCGCCGCCATGCCCGACCTTCGGCGTCAAGCACGTGTGGAATCGCGGGCCGCTCTCATGGCTGTCGATTGCGCTCTACGCGCTGCGCGAGCGCCCGGCCGCGATCCATTTCCAGCACGCTGCGTTTGTGCTCGGAGACGGTGCCCTCGGCGAGATATCGTCGATGCTGCTCTGTATTGCGCTGCGCGCGATGCGCATTCCGTGTGCCGTCACCTGCAACGATGTTCCGCGCAGAGCCCAGGTGACGAGGGAGTACGTTCGGCTCCATCGCTTCGGGCTGCCTGCACCGCTCGTCCTCATCGGGCTTCGGTCACTCTTTCGAACGTTCGGGTGCTGCGCGCGCTGGGTGATCGCGCACGAGAGCGCGGTCGCCGAAACGCTCGTCGCCGACTACGGCGTTCCCCGCAGGAAGATCCTGATGCTGCCGCACAGGCCGGGGTCCGTGCACGTGCATTCGAGCATCTCTCCAAGGCTCCGCAACGGGATCTCCGAGGAGACGCGCGTGCTGCTCCATTTCGGCTTTGCCTCGCCCTACAAGGGCATCGAGGTGCTGCTCGACGCGATGGAAGCCTTCGCAAACGCAAATCTCAACATCGTGCTCCTCTTGGGAGCGGGGCCGCACCCGAAGCGTGCCGGAGCACCCGAGTACGAGGCCTACTATAGCAGCCTGATGCTCCACGCCGACGCACTTCCGAACGTTCGAAACTTGGGCTTCCTCCCCGACGACCGAGTGGAAGAGCTCCTCAAGTGCGCCGACCTCGGCGTCTTCCCGTACTTCGAGTGTCAGGGCACGAGCGGTCCGGTGAACGAGTGCATCAGCCAAGGCGTGCCGGTCATTGTCTCGAAGCCCATCAGTAGGGTGATTCCGTGCTTCGAAGCGGGCGTTTTCGAACCGACGCCCCAAGCGCTTGCCGCGACCAGCGTTCGGTTCTTCTCCGACAGCGGTTTTGCTCGCCGCATTCGCACCGAGTGTGCGGCTCGGCGCTCGAGCTACGCTTGGAGCAACGAGCATGATTCCAGGGTCCGTGTTGCGTATCGAGCCATGATGACGGCCGATTCGCGCGACCTAGGGCCCGCGGGTGCAACCGCGTAGCCCAAGAAGCAGAAGCATCGTTCTCGTCGTCCCCGAATATCCGCCGCATCACGTCGGCGGCGGCGGCATTGCCTTCCGCGCTATCGCGCAGCATCTGTTAGCGCACTTCGAGCGCGTCACCGTCTTTGCGGGCGACTATACGGGGGCCTCGGGCAGCGAGACGAGTGGCGGCGTCACAGTCCACCGCGTGCCGCTCTATCGCACGCCCGCGAGCCGCCCCTACCTTCGAGGCTATCTTCCGCCGCGCAGGCTCCTCGATCTGCGAAAGGCGCTTCGGCATGCCCGCGCTGCCGACGTCGTGCACGTTCACGGCTGCGCGCTTCCGATCTGCGATCTGGCCGCGCGCCTCTTCTCGATAGCCGGCGTTCGCTACTTTCTCACGAATCACGGATTCCCGCGCACGCCGTACGGCAGCGACGCAGGTATGCTCGGCGCGCTCTTTCGACTCTACGAAAGGACGCTGACGCGCGCCGCCGTCTTACGCGCGCGGCATGTTTCGGCGGTCTCCGCGTACTGCAAAGCCGACGGACCGCTCGCCCTGCGCGACGTCGCCGTGATACCGAACGGCATCGATGAATCATGGCTCGGCGTCGAGCGCTCCGGCGCGCGGCGAGACGATACGCTGCTCTACGTCGGGCGCATCGAATACGACAAAGGGCTCGGCGTGCTCCTGGACGCGATCGCGCTCGATCCGCGGTGGAGGCTGCGCGTCATCGGAGACGACGCCGGCTACGAACGCGCCGCGCGTGACCTCGCTGCTGCTCTCGGCGTCGCGGACCGAGTCGCGTTTCTCGGCAGACTCGATGAGCCTGCGGTTCGCGGGGAGCTGCAGGCCGCGTATGCGCTGGTCGTGCCGTCGCTCAAGGATTCGTTCGGCATCGTCGGATTGGAGGCAATGGCGCTGCGAACGCTGCTCGTCTCGAGCGACACGGGCGGCATGCGCGAGTACGCCTCTCCCTCCAACGCGCTGCTCTTCTCGACCGGAGACCCTCAGGCGCTTGCAGCGGTTCTGCGCAGCTGTCCGCTTCCTGAATCGCAGCATCAGGCTTTGACCGGCGCCGCATACGAAACGGCGACGCGCTTCACCTGGCCGCGGGTCGTACGGCAATACGACGACTGGTACGCGGCGTGACCTTTCTTGGACTCCTCGTTCTCGTTGCCGACGCGGCTCGGCGCTGCGGCTCGATCGTTCTCGCATTTTTGCATCGCGGGGCAAACGTCGTCATTCCGCTCTGCGGGATCGCGCTCGCGCTCCTCGTCTTTCGCGACTACCTCTTCGCCGGGACGCTGCTCTACGGAGACGCGAACTTTCTCTGGAGCCATTCGCTCCTCCGTGCCGAGTTGTGGCAACTCTTACACATCTGGCGCAGCTCGGCGGGCGGCCAGAACGGCGCCGTGATCGACGCAACGCAAAGTTACATCTTATTGCAGGCGCTCTTCGAGTCTCTCGGGATCCCGATCTCGACCGTACTCGTCTGGCCGCTCCTCATCGCGGTCGCTTTCATCGCGTTTTGGGCGTTCGCACGCGCGCTCGGCGCTGGGCAAGGCATCGCTGCGCTCGCGGCGCTCTTCTACGCCGGTAATCCGTGGCTGTGGGATCAAATGCTCGCGGGACATGTTGCGATCTGTGCAGCGACTGCACTGGCGCCGTTGTTCTTGCGAGCACTCGTGCGGCTCTATCAGGGCGAGACCGCGCAAGGATGGCTGCTGCTGGCTCTCGCCGCGCTCGTGCTCCTCGCCGATTCGCGGATCTCGCTCTTCCTCTATTTGGCGTGCTTCGCAGGAGCCATAATCGGCGTAACGCGGCGGCAGTGGCGTTTCGCGACGTTCGCTGTGCTCGCACCGTTCGCCGGCGTCGCCGCAAACGGCTGGTGGACGCTGACCTATTTGTTCGGTAAAAGCGGCGACCCGGTCCCGTGGTTCTATCCCTCGGTCGAAGACGTCGTTTCGACGAGCGCATTCGCCGATCTCCGGCACGCGCTCGTGCTCTCCGGTTACTTCATGCACTTCGAATGGCAGCGAGCGTCGCAACTGGGAGGATTCGTCTTCGGCCTTTGGTACGTCGCGGTCGCGTTCCTGATCGTCGTGCCGACACTGCTCGCGCGCGGCCGAGTAACCGTGTGGATCGTGCGGGTGGCGCTCCTCATCGCGCTCTTCCTGAGTATGGGCTCGCACGCATCGCCGATCGACGCCTGGCTCTACGAGCACTTTCGGCTGATGGCGCTCTTGCGCGAGCCCGTGAAGTATGGCTTTGCCGTGACGTTCTGTGCCGGCGTCCTCCTCGTGATATGGCTCCTGCGTGCGGCCGCCGCGGCACGAGTCACCGCGACGCTGGCGGTGATCGCCGCCGTCTTTCCGATCTTTACGGGTGCGCTGGACATACCGGACGGCCACGGGTTGCAGGTATTCTCGGAGCGCGACCGGTTTCTCGAGATGCTGGCGTTCCTAGAGCGTCGCCCGGGGGCCTATCGAATCGCCGTTCTGCCGCCGTGGCTCGCGGAGCAATCGCTCGCGCCCGGCGAGTTCTTCGTTGCGAATCCGTTCGTCTTTCAGAGCGAGATCCCAGTGGTCGACGCACCGTTGATCAACACGGCGACGCCGGAATCAAGCGCCGCTTGGCAGGCGTACTATGGCCTCTACTGGGGAACCGATCCGCACCCGGCGGCGACGCTCGCCGCGTTAGGCGTTCGATACGTCGTCGTGCTCGACGACGCAGCGCTCTCACCTGGAGCGCAGTACACGTCGTTCGCCGGCGTTCCGATCTCCCAAATCCATTACACGCTTGCGGAAGACCCTGCCTTTCGCGTCGCCTATCACGACGGTCCGTACTGGATCTACGAAGACGAAAAGTATCGTGCCCTCGTGCACGATGCCGACGAGCCGCTCGTCGTGGGGCCGATCGCTCCGGCCGTTCGCGAAGCACTCCCTGAAGGGCGCTTGGGCGACGACGTCGAGCGCAGTCAACTAGCGCCGCCGCCGAGCGGTGCCGCCTCGATCGCTAACGGTCCAATCTCGGCGTGTGTGGATACCGCGCCGTACAGCGCGATTGCGGAGGCCTATGCATCGGTCGGCGCGTTTCAAGACTGGACGCAACATTGGGTGGCGAGTGACTGGGTGATTCGCGGCGGTGACGACCTCGATCAACGGCTCCTTGCGCGCTTCGGACTTCCGTACGCCTTCACGCGCTCGAACGAGAGCATCGGCGTCACCATCCAGCCGGGTACACCCGGAACCGTCTTCCTGCAGCTCGGCTCGCTCGATCAGATTTCTACCGTTGACGTCCGCTTGGATGGCGAGGCGCCACGCGGATTTGTGATCGGCGATAGCGGCTTCGAGTGGTACCGGCTCGGAAACGTTACACCGGGAGTGCACACCGTGACGATCGCGGGGAATGCCTCCGGTGTGCTCGCGCGCGCGGTCGTCGTAACGAATGCGTGCGCGCAGCCGGCAGCGCCGGCCGGCACTCGCTACGTGTTGAGTCAGCCGCTCAGCGTGCTCGCGATTGCGGAGCGGGAGCCGTTCGCGGTTGATGGAGTCCCAGAGCGCAGCGGCGCGCCGTTCAGCGTGTTTCGCGGCGTGCACGCGCTCGACACGTACGCCTCCTCCGGCACGGCCTTGAGCTCGGGCTGGGACTTGCTATCATCACCGCCCTTCCAAATCGAGCCGGGAACGGAGGCGCAAGGAGATCGGCTCATCATTCGCGGAGGCGCGGCGCCGCAGGGAGCGATACTGCACGTCGACGGCGTGCCGGCGGATACGATGACGATCGTACGATTGCAGGCATCGGGGCCCGCGCAGGGCGCTCGGCTCGGCGTGAGCGCCGGTGCGATAAACTTCTATTTCAACCTCGCGCGCCTCGGCTCACAGCGGCTCCTCGTTCCGTATCTCG
>JASHTE010000080.1 GCA_030040695.1 Vulcanimicrobiota bacterium
AAGCCTTCCGCTTGCAACGGCGCGGCGCGCGGTGCGCGGATTGCGTGCGTCGATCTCGCGATCGAGGTACCGGTTCGCCGCCATCGCGGCGGTCCGGGCACCGAGCACGGCGAGCGTGATCCAGAGCAGGGCCCACGCCGAGGGAAGGCCCCGCGCGGCAAGGAGCGCGCCGACGTATGCGAACGGCAGCGCAAACAGCGTGTGCTCGATGCGAATCTCTCGCAGGAAGAGTGCGACGTTTTTCATCGGCGTCTAGCCTTGCCCGCTCCACGAGTCCGGCTGGAGCATCGAGACGATGCGATCGAGACCGTACTCGCGCCAGCGTCGCTCGACGAGTGCACGCGTCTCTTCGTCCATCACCATGTCCGGCGGCCACGCTCGTGTGTACCCTTCGGCGGCATCTTTGCGCGTCGCGTCGATGCCGATCTTCGTCCCGTAAGCGATCGTGTACGAGCCGTGGTCGAGGTCGTCGACCGGGCCCGGCATCATGACGACGTCGCGCTCGGGAGCGAGGTTGTTCAGCACGAACCACGCCGTCTCCCGAACGTTGTGCACGTCCACGTCGTGGTCGACGATGACGAGTACGCGCGTCAGCATCATCATGTGACCGAGGCCCCACAATGCGTTCATCACTTTCTTCGCTTGGCCGGGGTAAGATTTCTTGATCGAGACGAGTGCGAGATTGTGAAATCCCCCTTCGACCGGCAGATTCATCTCGACAATCTCCGGAACGATCATCTGCAACAGCGGAAGGAAGATGCGCTCCGTGGCCTTACCGAGCCATGCGTCCTCCATCGGAGGCTTGCCGACGAGCGTCGCCGCGTAGATGGGGTCCCGGCGATGCGTCATGCACGTCACGTGGAACGTGGGGTAGCGATCCGCCGGACTGTAGACGCCGGTATGATCGCCGAAGGGGCCTTCGACGCGAAGGTCCTCGTTGTCGACGTAGCCTTCGAGCACGAACTCGGCGTTTGCGGGAACGCTGAGGTCGACGCTCGTTGCCTTGACGAGCTCAGTCGGTTTGCCTCGTAGGAGTCCGGCAAATGCGAACTCGTCGAGGATGGGCGGGAGCGGTGCGGTTGCGGCATACGTAAGTGCAGGCTCGGTACCGATTGCGACTGCGACCGGAATACGCGGGCCCCATGCATCGGCGTGGGCGCGTCCGTGCTTGTGGCGCTGCCAGTGCATGCCGGTCTCGCGCGCTCCATAGACCTGCATGCGATACATGCCGACGTTGTAACGGCGTGTCTGTGGATCCTGGGTGATGACGAGCGGAAGCGTGATGAACGGGCCGGCGTCAAGCGGCCAGGTGGTGAGCACGGGAAGCTTGCTCAGATCGGGCTCTCTCTCAATGACCTCTTGGCAGCTTCCCTCGCGGACGATGCGTGGAGAGGCGCTCGCGAGCGGCGCGAGCCGCATCATCGCTCCGACCTTCTCGCCAAGCGATGCACCCGGCGGCGCGAGGTCGATCAGGCGGCGGATACGAGCGCCGACCTCGTTCAAGTGCTGCGCGTCGAGAGCCAGCGCCATTCGGCGGTGGGTGCCGAATTGGTTCGTGAGGACGGGAAACTTCGAGCCGCTGACCGACGTGAAGAGCAGCGCGGGCCCGCCTGCCTTCACGACGCGATCGGTAATCTCCGCGATTTCCAAATGCGGATCGACCCGCGCCGTGACGGTCTGCAACTGCCCTGAGGTTTTCAGGGCTTCGACGAAATCGCGGAGCGAGTCGAAGGGCACGCTCGCGCTCCTCTAAGGAAGCCCCATCGCCTTGCGTAAGACCTTGCCGCGCGCGCGCACGGGGAGCAGCGCGGCGGCGAGCGCGCCGGCCTTCGCGCCACCGCCGACCAGGTAGCGTTCACGCGGCCGCGCCGTGGTCGCCACGCGCGCGATGAAGCGTCCGATCTCGTCAACGTCCGTTCCGGAACGCTCCTCGTGGGCGAGCGTTGCGCGCATCGCGTCCGGCACGTATCCGTAGTAGCGCCGTTGCTCCGGCGAGGAGAGCTCGTCGAGGCGTTCTAGCGAGTTCTTTCCCTTTTCCCAAATCGGCGTCTTGATGCTTCCAAACTCGAAGAGTGAGACACTGACGCCGCTGCCGGAGGAGTCGAGCTCGAAGCGCAGTGCGTCGGTGAGGGCGGCGAGCCCCGCCTTCGATGCTGCGTACGGGCCAATGAACGGCGGCGTGATGCGCCCTGAGATCGACCCGACGAAGAGCAGCCTCCCGCGTGTCTCCCGCAAAAGCGGCAGGGTCGCCTGTGCAGTTGCGAGTGCGGCGACGAGATTGATTTCCAGTTGATGGCGGAGGCGTTCTAACGGAAAGAACTCGAGAGGGCCGCCGAGTGCGATACCTGCGTTGACGACGACGGCGTAGAGCGCGGCACGGTCGTCGCGAATACGCCGCGCTGCCGCGGCAAGCTCCTCGGGTTTGGTGACGTCGAGCATGAGCGGTCGTACACTGTCCGCGATCGCCTGCACGCGTTGCGCGTCACTCTCTTTGCGGACGCCGGCATAGACGGTGAAACCGGCGCGCGCAAGCGCGCCGGTGGTTGCGTATCCGATGCCGCTTGACGCTCCGGTGACGAGCGCCGTGCGGCCGTTACTCGTCGTCGTGCCGGTGCCCGTGCGGACGACGGCGACGCCGCATCGGTGGCGCGCCCTCCCCGCCGGCTG
>JASHTE010000081.1 GCA_030040695.1 Vulcanimicrobiota bacterium
TTCTCCATCGGGCTGGAGGCGCTTGCGTAGAGTCTCTTCTCCATACGCCCCGCGAGGTAGGCCATGCGTCCCGCTTCGACCGCCCGGCGCATCGCCTCGGCCATCAGCACGGGATCGCGCGCACGAGCGATGCCCGTGTTCATAAGCACGGCGTCGACACCGAGCTCCATCGCAACGGCCGCGTCCGACGCGGTGCCGACACCGGCATCGACGATCACCGGAATGCCGGCGCGCTCCTTGATGATGCGAATCGAGTAGGGGTTGCAAACACCAAGACCGCTGCCGATCGGCGCGGCGAGTGGCATGACAGCAGCGCAGCCGATCTCCTCGAGCTGCCGGCACACGATGGGGTCGTCACCCACGTACGGAAGCACGGTGAATCCATCGTTGACGAGGCGCTCCGCAGCCTCGAGTGTTGCGCGCGGATCGGGATGCAGCGTCTGCGCGTCGCCGATGACTTCGAGCTTCACGAGCTCCGTCTCGAGGAGCTCGCGCGCGAGCTGCGCGGTGAGCACCGCATCCTTCGCATTGTAGCAGCCGGCAGTATTCGGCAAAATCGTGTAACGCGAACGATCGATGTAGTCGAGGAGCGTCTTGCCGCTCGCATCGTCGAGATTGATGCGACGAATTGCGACGGTCACGACCTGCGCCCCGCTCGCGGCGTGCGCGGCCCGCATCACGTCGACTGATGCGTACTTTCCCGTTCCGACGATGAGCCGCGAGGTGAACTCGCGGTGTCCAATTTTCAGTTTCGTATCAGTCATGGTCTCGGTCCCTCGTCCTTCGACTCGGCGCTGCGGCGCCTCGCTCAGGATGACAAGGCATCACCCCCCCGCTACTGCTTGGATGATCTCGACGCGGTCGCCTGGCGCAATGCGGTGCTCGCCGTACTGCGAGCGGCGGACGACGCGCTCGTTGCAGGCAACGGCAATGCCTGTCGGCTTCTTGCCAAGCAAATCGAGCAGCTCAGCCACCGTGATGCCCTCGCGCAACTCCCGCGCCACGCCGTTGATCGTTGCCGTCACGCTCACATCCCTGTGTAGACCGGGCCGCCACCGCCTTCCGGCGGCACCCAGGTGATCACTTGGTACGGGTCGGCGATGTCGCACGTCTTGCAGTGCACGCAGTTTGTGAAGTTGATCTGCAGGCGCCCCTCAACCGCTCCGTTGCGTTTCTCAAACAGCGGCTCGTAAACCGCGGCGGGGCAGAAGTAGCGGCACGGATTGCCGTACTCGCTCGTGCAGCGGTCGTGGCAGACCTGCGTTTCGACGTGCAGGTGACACGGCTGGTTTTCATCGTGCATGGTGCCCGAGTTGTAGACGTCGGTGAGTTTGTCGAAAGTGAGCACGTTGTCGATTTTAGCGCGCGGCGACTCTACCGGGCGATAGCCTCGCTTCTCCATCACCTCGTACCCCGGTTTCGCCTGGAGTCGCTCGGCAACTCCGAAACCACGCCCCCCGGTAACGGTCGCGAGCCCGGCGTTGAGCATTCCGAAGAGCAGCCCGCGCTCGAAACCTTGGTGAAAGTTACGCGCAGTGCGCAGCTCGCGATACGCCCACGACTCTTTGAACCGGCGTTCGTACCCCGAGAGCATCGTCGCATCGTAACGATCGCTCTCGAGCGCCTCCCACGCCGCCTCTGCGGCGAGCATTCCCGATTTCATGGCGAGGTGAATGCCCTTCAACCGCATACCGTTCAAGAATCCGCCCGAGTCGCCGACGATCATCAGGCCATCGGCGTAAAGCCGCGGCATCGCGAAAAGACCGCCCTCCGGAATCGCCTTCGCGCCGTAGCGCATCAGCTTTGCGTCCTTCAACATCGCGGCGAGCACCGGATGTTGCTTCAGGCGTTGCAGCTCGTTGTGCGGATCACTCGTCGGATCGCGAGCGTCCAGCCCGGTAACCATCCCGATGTCGAGCACGTCGTTCGCCATGCCGTAGATGAAAGCGCCCCCGAAGGTCTGCGGCCGCAGCGGATAGCCGAGCGTGTGAATGACGCTGCCCGCCTGCACGGAGCCGGACGGGCATTGCCACAGCTCCTTGACGCCGAGCGCGTAGACCGCAGGCTCTCTTCCCGCGTCGAGATCGAGGCGCTTGCGCGCCTGCTTGGTCAGCGTTCCCAGGGGCCCCTCACCGAGAATGACGATTTTCGCAACGAGGTCGGCCCCGGGCTCATAGTTCGCCTTCGGCTTTCCGTCGCGATCGACGCCCTTGTCGCCCGTACGTACACCGACGACACGTTCTCCATCCCAGAGAAGCTCCTGGCCGGGAAAGGCAGGGAAGACTTGTGCGCCGGCGGCCTCTGCACGCTGCGCAAGCCAGCGGACGAGCTTCTGCAGTGACGCCACGTACTTTCCGTGATTGTTGAGCGGCGGCGGCGTCAACGGCGCCTTAAACTTTTTCGTAGGCGTGAGATACCAGAGCTCGTCGCGCGTCACGGGCGATTCGACCGGAACGTCGTGCTCGCGCCATTGCGGGTCGAGCTCGTCGAAACCGCGCGGGTCTAGGACCGCACCGGAGATCGCGTGGTTCCATGCCTCCGCCGCTTTCTCGATGACGAGAATCTCGAGCGCGCGATTCTTCGCCTTTGCACGCTCTGCGAGCGAAATCGCGCCGGCGAGGCTCGCCGGACCTGCGCCGACAAAAAGCACATCGACTTCGAGCTGCTCGCGTTCTGGCATAGGGCCGACTTCGCGGGGAGCCTGCGCGTTACTGCCGTATCCTCGCTCGCATGAAGATCCAGGTTGGCGTCATGGGCTCCTCCGGCGGCGCCATATCGGAGGAGCAGCTCGATCTCGCACACCGTTTAGGACGACGCATCGCGGAACTCGACTGCACGATCGTTACCGGCGCTTGTCCCGGCTTGCCGCATGCAGCAGTCCTCGGCGCGCATGAAGCAGGCGGCGTGAGTCTCGGTGTCTCGCCGGCGCTCACACGCGAGGAGCACGTCGGCGTCTACGACTCCCCCATTCAACCGTACACGACGATCGTCTTTACCGGGTCGGGACTGATGGGGCGAGAGACGCACAATATTCACAGCTCCGATTTCGTGCTCTTCGTCGGTGGGCGCAGCGGCACGCTCGGTGAGTTTTGCATCGCGTACGACGAAGGGAAGCTCATCGGCGTGCTCCGCGACTCCGGTGGCATCGCCGATCACGTTGACGACGTGCGCACGCTCGTCCAGAAAGAGACCGGAGCCGTGATCTTGGAAGACAAAGATCCCGTTGCGCTCGTCGATCGCTGTCTCGAGTTCTATCGGCGCAGCGCCATGCCGACCTCCATCGCGCTCAACGCCGTGAACGCGCGTGGCTGATCTCACTTTCGTCGGCGCCGCTGGAACCGTCACCGGCAGCAAGCACCTCCTCACCGTCGCCGGGCACCACGTCTTCATCGATTGCGGGCTCTTTCAGGGTGAGCAGGCGATCACGGCACTCAACGACGCGCCGCTTCCCGTCGAGCCGGATGATGTCGAGGCGGTCGTCGTGACGCACGGTCATCTCGATCATATCGGCTATCTGCCGAAACTCGTGCGCGACGGTTTTTCCGGCCCCATCTACTGCACGCCGCCCACGCAGGCGCTCATGCAGATCGTCCTCGACGACGCTGCACAGCTTCAAGTGGAGATGGCGCGCCGCGGCCTCGAACACGAGCGCGCGGCGCCGCCATGCTACTACGACGAGCGTGACGTACAGCGGACGATGCGCCTCGTTCATCCGGTTGCCCTCGGCACGAGCTTCGAGCCCCTCGCCGGTGTGCGTACGACCTATCACAATGCAGCGCACGTCCTTGGGTCGGCCTTCGCCGCCTTCGAGCTCGAGGGAAAGCGCATCATCTTCTCCGGCGATCTCGGGCGCTACGATCGGACGCTGCTCTACGACCCCGATCCGATGGGCACCGCCGATACGATCGTCTGCGAGTCCACCTATGGTGACACCGTACACCCGCCCGACGCGGTGGCCACATTGAGAGCAGCCCTGCTCGACGCCTCGGCGCGCGGCGGCGGCATCGTCATTCCCGCCTTCGCCGTCGAACGCACACAGGATATTCTGCTTGCCGTCGCGGCGATTCAGCGCCAGGAGCCGCGCCTGCAATCGCTTCCCGTGCACCTCGACAGCCCAATGGCGGAGAGAGTCGACGACGTTTTCGAGCGATTCCCCGAAGCGCACAAGCCGATCCCGAATGACGGAGCCGCGACGCCGTTCGGCGTCAGCGACTTCTCGCTCGCCGTGACGACCGAGGAGTCGAAGGCGCTCAACCATCTCGAAGGCGCGCATCTCATCATTTCGGCGAGCGGCATGGCGACGGGGGGTCGCGTGCTGCACCACATCCACAATCATCTCGCCGACGAGAAGTCGACGATCGTCTTCGTCGGTTACGAAGCGCGCGGTACGCTCGGCTTCATCCTCACGCACGGCGCGAAGACGCTGCGGCTCTTTGGCGATACGTTGCCCGTACGCGCGAAGATCGTCAACCTTACGGGATTCAGTGGCCATGCGGATCGCAACGACTTTACGCGTTGGTTCTCTACCTGCACGGCGAAGCCGCATCTGTACGCCGTGCACGGCGAGCCGGCATCCGCAGCCGCCCTCGCTGCGTTCGCCAGTGCCCGATTCGGCTGGACGGCCGAACCGGCTCGGCGCGGCGTGACCGTGCAGCTATGAGCGCGCGTAGCTTCGTGAGCGACAACGCGGCGCCGGTGGCGCCCGAGATTCTCGAGGCTATCGCGCGAGCGAACAGTGGCGACGCGACCGCCTACGGACGGGACCCGTGGACCGAATCGGCGATCCGGCGCTTTCGCGAACACTTTGGTGCGAAGACAGACGTCTACTTCGTGCTCACTGGAACCGCGGCAAATATCGTCGCGCTCAGCTGTCTCGTCAAACCGTGGGAGGCTGTGCTCTGCCCAGCGAGCGCGCACCTTCAGGTTGACGAGTGCGGGGCGCTCGAGCGCTTTGCGGGTGCAAAAGTCATTCCGGTGCAGACTCCTGACGGCAAGCTCACGCCCGAGCTTCTCGAACCGCACCTGCACGTCTCGGCCGAGGAGCATCATCCTCAACCGCGAGTGATCTCGATCTCGCAGTCGACCGAGTACGGAGGCGTCTATGAGCCCAGCGAGGTGCTAGAGCTCTGCTCCTACGCGCACGCGCGCAACCTCCTCGTGCACGTCGACGGCGCGCGCATCGCGAACGCGGCCGCGGCGCTCGATACGACGCCGCGGGCGCTCACCGTCGATCTCGGCGCCGACGTGCTGACCTTCGGCGGCACGAAGAACGGTTTGATGTTCGGCGAGGCGATCTGCTTCTTCGATCCGAGCCTATCGAGACAGGCCGCGCCGTTCGCCCGAAAGCAAGGAATGCAGCTTGCTTCGAAGATGCGTTACGTCGCGGCGCAGCTGGAGACGCTGCTCACGAACGATCTCTGGCTCCGTTACGCTTCGCACGCCAATGCGATGACAAAACTCCTCTACGAGCGCAT
>JASHTE010000082.1 GCA_030040695.1 Vulcanimicrobiota bacterium
TCGGAATGCCAAGAAGCGCCGCGGTGCCACCGTTGCGCACCATCTGCAAACCGCTGTCGATTGCGGCGCCGCTGCCCGACATCTCGAGCAACACGTCGACGCCGTCGCCGTTCGTCAGCGCGCGTATCTCCTCGACGAGCCCGGGCTGCGTCGCGAGGAATGCGCGATCGGCGCCGAGCCGCCGCGCAAGATCGAGTTTCGCCGGGTTCGTGTCGGTTGCAAAGACGAGCGCGGCGCCGGCCGCGCGCGCGACGGGAATCGCCATCAGCCCGACCGACCCGACGCCGGTGATCACGACGCTGCGCGTGCTGACGCCCGCGGCCATCACGGTGTGCACGGCGTTGCCAAGCGGATCGAAGACAGCGGCAAACTCGTCCGGAATCGCGGGGTCGAGCTTCCAGACGTTGTACTCGGGCATCGCGATGTACTCGGCGAACGAGCCGTCGCGGTCGACGCCGATGATCTTCAAACGCTCGCAGATGTGCGCCTGGCCGGTGCGGCAGAGCAAACACGTCAAGTCGGCGATGTGTCCTTCGGCGGAGACCCGATCGTCGACGCGCACCGAGCGCACCGCGTTGCCCACTTCGACGACGCGCCCCATGAACTCGTGACCGATGATGCGCGGCGGTCGCACGCGCTCCTGCGCCCAGTGGTCCCACGCGTAGATGTGGTAGTCGGTGCCGCAGATACCCGCCTTTTCGATACGAATCAGCACGTCGGTAGGCCCGATCGAGGGAACCGGTACCTCTTGCTCGACGAACCCCGGCTCGGGCCGGACCTTGCAGAGCGCTCGCATCGTCCTCGGCATTGGCGGTCGCAGGGTTAGACATAGCACTCCTCTTGTCATGCCCCCGAAGCTCTGTCATCCTGAGCCCTTCGACCGCGCTTCGCGCGCTCAGGGTAAACTCCGCGCCGAAGCTCTGTCATCCTGAGCGGAGCGCCGTAGGCGCGGAGTCGAAGGACCGACGTATGCTTCTTGCGGCCTTAACTCTTTCCGTGACGGTCCTCTATGCGGGCTCGCTCGTGACGCCGATGGAGGGACCGATCTCGCACGCGCTCGCGACGCGCGGCATCGCGTTTGAAGGGGAGTCGCGGGGGAGCAAAGAGCTCGCAAACCTCATCATCGCGGGACTGCGCAAGCCCGACGTCGTCATCGTCGTCGATCCATCGGTCTTGCACGAGCTGGAGAGCCACGGGCTCGTCGCGCACTCATGGTTACTCGGCAGCGCCTCCCTCGGCATCTCCACCTCGCTCTGTCATCTCGAGCGTCGTCGAGGGAAGCGCACCCCGACTGCAGCATCGTGCCTCCACAAAGTATTTAGCACGCCAGGGCTTCGCATCGCGCGCACGGATCCGCGCCTCGATCCCAAAGGGCGCTACACGATCGAAGCGATGCAGATGCTCTTGGGAAAGAGCGGCGAGCAGCGCCTGCTCGGAGCCGACGACAACCCCGCGCAAATCTTTCCCGAGGAAGATCTCGTCGTGCGCCTCGAAACGGGTGAAGCCGACGCCGGCTTCCTCTACTCGACCGAAGCCCGCGCGCGCCATCTTCCTTTCATCCCGCTTCCCGGCGCGGCGTCGCTCTCAAATAAAATCCGTTACTACGTCGCGGTAATGAAAAACGCGCCGCATCCTGCTGCGGCGCGTGCCTTCGTCGACTTTCTCCTCCACGGTGAAGGCCATACAATCCTGGACCATGCCGGGCTCACAACGTTACGCTGAGGAACCTCGGACCGGCGAGCGCTACCCGTATCTTCCGGTAATGTAGTCTTCCGTGCGCTTGTCGCGCGGCTGCGTGAACACCGACGCGGTCGTGCCGACCTCGATCACTTCCCCATCGAGAAAGAACGCGGTGAAGTCGCTGATGCGCGCCGCTTGCTGCATCGAGTGCGTCACGATGACGACGGTGAAATCTTTCGTGAGCTCCGCGATGAGGTCTTCGATCTTGCTCGTCGCGATCGGATCGAGTGCGGAGGCGGGCTCGTCCATCAGCAGCACTTCAGGATCGACCGCGAGACAGCGCGCGATACAGAGGCGCTGCTGCTGTCCGCCGGAGAGCTCGAGCGCAGAGCGGTCGAGGCGATTGTGCACCTCGTCCCAGAGCGCGGCACGGCGAAGACTCCGCTCGCAGATCTCGTTCAACTTCTTGCGGTCGCGCACGCCGTGGACGCGCGGCCCGTAGACGGCGTTCTCGAAGATTGACTTCGGGAACGGATTCGGCCGCTGGAACACCATGCCGATACGATGACGAATCGCCACCGGATCGACACCCGCGGCGTAGATGTCCTCGCCGTCGAGCAGCACGCGTCCCGTCACGCGCGCCGCGAGGGTGAGATCGTGCATGCGATTGAGGGCGCGAATGAACGTGGATTTGCCGCTGCCCGACGGGCCGATCAGTGCCGTCACGTGATTCTGCGGCACGTCGAGCGAGGCGTCAGATATAGCGCGAGAGCCGCCGTAATAAACGTTCAGGCGGCTAATCTGCATCTTTGGAGCGGCTTCGATGTCGGGAGTCCTCCGAGCAGCGTTCGGTTGCGGGGCAATCGTGCCCACGATGCCCCGGCCGTTAATCCCACGAGTGGAAACCATACGGAACTCCAGGATACCCGGACCGGCGTTAAGGCAACATTAAGAGATATTAGGCCTAGTGAAGCGGCTCGCCGCGCTCGGCGTCGAAGGCCTCGGCATAGAGCTCGCGAGCGTCGCGCAGCGTCAGGCCGCGGCAGTACTCCTCCACGAAGGCAAGGACCTGGAGCTTCATCAGACGCTCGTCCGGCATCTCCGGAACCCACTCCATGTGCATAAGTGTACCCGGTGGAGATTACGCGCTGCTTATGAGGGGGTTAACGAACGGCGCGCAAGCCTTCTCGAACGATCGGGATGGTGATCGTGATCGAGGTACCGCTCCCGAGCGTCGACTCGGCCGATATCGAGCCGCCGTGTGCGTCGACGATACCCTTGACGATCGCGAGTCCTAACCCGGCGCCGCCGCTCTCTCGCGTTCTCGAACGATCGGCGACGTAAAAGCGCTCGAAGATGTGCGGAAGGTCGCGGTACGCGATACCCTCGCCGGTGTCTCGCACGCGAATGATCGCCTGGTTCGCGGCGGCGTCAACCTCCACGAGAATCGCGCCGCCTGCGGGCGTGTGGCGCATCGCGTTGTCGATGAGATTGACGAGCACTTGGGAGAGGCGTTCGCCGTCGGCCTCGACGCGTACCGGCCGCTGCGGCTGGAGCTCGAGATGCACGCCTTTCTGCGCCGCCTGCGGCTCGAATGACGCTAGAATCGGGCGCGCAACCGCCTCGAGGTCGACGTCTGCCAGCTTCAGCTTCAGCTGTCCCGACTCCGTTCGCGCTTGGTCGAGCAAATGGCCGACGAGCGAGACGAGACGATCGACCTGCGCGAGCGCCTGCGGTAAGAAGAGCTCGCGAGCCTCCTCGTCGGCCGAGGTGATCACCGTCTCGAGCATGAGCTTGATCGACGAGAGCGGCGT
>JASHTE010000083.1 GCA_030040695.1 Vulcanimicrobiota bacterium
CGGCTTTGAGCAGAATGAAGCCGAGCTCGATCGTGCGCCCCGCGTGCGCGGCCCGGTTTTCGTAGACGCGGAACGTTCCGCAAAGCGCGGGTACGCGGCTCTTTCCTTCCGTACACGAGTGCGCGGCGAGCGCCGGCGTCTGCGGCGGTGCCGCGCCGGAGGCAAAGAAAAGCGACGCGAGCCCTACAAAGGCAGCGACCGGAAGATACTTCATGCCCGTAGTACCTGCCCTCGCAGGCCGAGGTTTCCTCTATACGGTTATACGGCAAGAATATGCGCCCTTCACCTGTCATCCCGAGCGTAGCGCCGAAGGCGCGGAGTCGAGAGACGGACGGTGAACGACGGCTTCCGCGCCAAATGTCATCCCGAGCGTAGCGCCGAAGGCGCGGAGTCGAGAGACGGACCGTGAAGGATGGCTTCCGTGCCAAATGTCATCCCGAGCGTAGCGCCGAAGGCGCGGAGTCGAGGGACCGACGGTGAACGATGCCCTTGTGCCACCGCACGTACGCGGAATCGAGGTCGACGCACAGACGCGCTGCGCGCACTACAATTCACCCCGCGACGTCGTCGCAATTAAGATGAAGTGCTGCGGTGAGTACTTTGCCTGCAAAGAGTGCCACGATGCGCTCGCAGGTCACGCGCTCGAACCGTGGCCGCGCGGCGAGCGGGAGAGCATCGCCGTTCTCTGCGGCGCCTGCGGATCGGAGCTCACGATCGCGCGCTATCTAGAGAACGCAGACCGCTGTCCCGTCTGCGGCACCTCGTTCAACCCGAACTGCCGCGAGCATCACGCGTACTACTTTCGATGAGCCTCGCCAACGGGGGAATGGCGTTTCGGGTCACCTAAGGGAAGAGCGGTGGCGCGCATCTTCATCAGCCATTCTAGTCGCGACGAAGAACAGGCGGCGAGACTCATCGAGTGGTTGCGCGCGCAGGGCCTCAGCGAAGTATTCCTTGACTTCGACAAACATGCGGGGCTCGCGCCGGGTAGCGACTGGGAACGCCGTCTGTACCGCGAGATCGCAGGCTCCGACGCGGTGCTTCTCGTCGTCACGGAAAACTGGTTTGCCAGCAAGTGGTGCTTCGCCGAGTTCACGCAGGCGCGCGCTCTCGGGAAGCCCATATTCCCGTTACTGGAGGAGCCGCGCGCCGACGGTGTCGTGTCGCCGGACATTCAGCAGCTCGATATCACGAAAGACCGCGACGCGAACCTCGAGCGCTTGGGCACCGAGCTCCGCCGTATCATCCTTGCCGCTCGCGGCGACTTTCACTGGGACGACACGCGCTCGCCGTTTCCGGGGCTGTTGTCGCTCGAAGAGGCCGACGCGGCCGTCTATTTCGGCCGAGACGACGACGTACGAAGGCTAATCGAACGTCTCAACGCTCGCCGCATTCAGGGCGGCGCGAAACTCGTCGTCGTATTGGGAGCCTCCGGATCGGGGAAGTCGTCGCTCCTGCGTGCGGGCGTGTTGCCGCGCCTCAGGCGCGATGAACGGCATTGGATCGTGCTTCCAGCATTTCGTCCTCAGGTTCA
This sequence comes from Vulcanimicrobiota bacterium, assembly GCA_030040695.1. Taxonomy (GTDB): domain Bacteria; phylum Vulcanimicrobiota; class Vulcanimicrobiia; order Vulcanimicrobiales; family Vulcanimicrobiaceae; genus Tyrphobacter. Next base: position 1,535 of record JASHTE010000083.1, read on the forward strand.
TCCGCTGGACGAGCTCGTGCAGGCAATCTCGGCTACGCAAGGCCACGGCGACCGCCAACGACTGCGAAGCGCGCTCTCCGGCGGTGCAGGCGGCGCGCTCAACGCGCTCGTGCACGATCTCAGGGCGGCGCATAAAGCGAACGAGGCGTCGATTCTCGTTTCAATCGACCAAGGCGAAGAGTTGTTCGGAACGGCCGACGCCAAAGAGACGCAGGAGTTCTGGACGGCGGTCAGCGGGCTGCTCGCTGCCGACCTGCCGACGATGGCAATCATGACGATCCGCTCCGACTACCTCGGCCAGCTCCAGCAGGTGGCGAATCTCGAGGCGGCCTTCGAGGAGTTTTCGCTCAAGCCGCTGCCGCTCGAACGGATTCGCAGCATCATCGAGGGGCCGGCCAAAGTTGTTGGGCTCGGCGTCGACGACGACATGGTCGCCGCTGCGATGCGAGATGCCGCAACCGACGATGCGCTGCCGCTGCTCGCGTTCACGTTACGCGAGCTCTACGATCGCTTCGGAACCAGCGGTCGGCTGACACTGCAGCAGTATGAGGCGCAAGGAAGCCCATCGGAGGGGCTCTCTCCGCTCGAGAACGCGGTACGTCAGCGCGCCGACGAAGTTTTGCGAGAGGCGAAGCCGGACGACGACGACATTCGGGCGTTGAAAGGCGCCTTCATACCGGCAATGGTGCGCGTCAACGCCGAGGGTGAGTACGTGCGCCGGCCGGCAGATCTCGAAAACTTGCCCGCGCGGTCCCATGCACTGCTCGACCGGCTCGCCGCCGCGCGACTGCTCGTGATTCGTTCGGAGCACGGGCGCCGCGTCGTCGAGGTCGCGCACGAAGCGCTGCTCCGCAAGTGGCCGCTCTTGCGGAGCTGGCTCGATGAAGAACGAGAGTTTCTCATCGGGAAGGACCAGCTCGAGCAGGACGTTCTCGACTGGGAAAGCGCTCCGCAATCTCAAAAGGCCGAGACGCTGCTCTCGGGCCTGAAGCGAACGCGCGCGCACGAGTGGCTCTTGGAGCGGCCGCATCAGCTCACCGAGACCGAGCGCGCCTTCATCCGCGAGAGCGTCGCCTATCACGAGGCCGAACAGGCGCGGAAACGCCAAGTGACGCGTCGCGTGCAGATCGGCAGCATCGCCGCGGCTGCGGTGCTGGCGTTAGTCGCGATCATCGCCGTCATCCAATGGCGAAGTGCGGTCAGCGAGCGGCAGCAGGCACAAGATCTCCGCTGGACGTCGATATGGAAGGTCCTCGCGTTCGAGGCGCCGGGTGAGCTGCAGGCCGGCGATGATGATCTTGCGGAGCTGTTTGCCAAACAGGCATTCTCGATCGAACAGCGCCTGCCGCGTCAACCGACGAACATTCTTGACGACAGCCTCTACTCGGCATTTCCGACCGGACAGTTCAGGCACATTCTGCGTGGACATAGTGCGGCGGTGTTATCGATCGCCTTCTCTCCTGACGGTCGCAAGCTAATCTCCGGAAGCTGGGATCGCACGATTCGTATCTGGGATTTGCAGCAGCCACAGATGCCGGCCATCGTGCTCTCCACACCCGAGGCCGGGATTTGGGCGGTGGCGGCGAGCCCCGAC
>JASHTE010000084.1 GCA_030040695.1 Vulcanimicrobiota bacterium
CACCGTGCTCAACGGCGGCACCTCGAAATACGTCAAAGTCGCGCCGGCCGATGCAATGATTCATCGACTCATCGATCTGCTGAACTACGCGAATCACGGAGACCCATCGGCGGGTTGGGGCGCATTTGCGTCCGGTGACACTCCGGTGTGGACGAAGATCTATGTCGGGGGGCATTCACAGGGCGGCGCCTTCGCACTCTTCATCGCCAAGCTCCATCTCGTGGCACAAGCATGCGCGATCGATGCGCCGGTGGACCAGAATGGGGCGGGCATTCCCGCAACATGGCTCACCATGGCGAGCCGCACGCCGGTCAGCCGGATGTTCGGCTTCGCCAATCAGGACGATACGTTCGCCGCCTTCCATACGATTGCGGCGCAGTGGAGTATCTTGGGCCTTCCCGGACAGATCACCGACGTGGATCATGCGCAGCCGCCGTACGGCGGGAGCCATCGACTCGTCACAGTCGTGCCGGAGCGCGTCTCCCTACGGTCCCACGATATCTCGATCATGGATCAAGCAACGCCGAATGGGCCGAATGGGGTACCTCTCTACGCGCCCGTCTGGCGATACGCATGCTTCCCGTAGGCCGCTGCGGACGAGCAGCGACGCCGGTAGCCCTTGCTGCGGCCAGTGTGCTCGCACTGGTCGGCGCAAGCGGCTGCTCGAGCTCGCAGCCTTCCGGGGAGCAAACGGCGGTCACGTACTTGGATCAAGGCTGGGGCAGCGGAGAACGGCAAAGCTTTTATTACACGCCGCAAGGAACGGTCATCATGCCGGCGAGTTGGCTTGCGGCTCTCAACGGGCCCGATCTTCAGCCCGTCATGTCACCGCAGCGTATGAAGCGCTTGGGTTTCATCTACGACAGCCACTCGACGAGCGCAAATCCCTATCACTGGCCAGTCGGATTCGCGGTCGATAGCTCCAGCAGCATTCCGACGGTCGGGTTGACCTGTGCGGCCTGCCATACGGAGCAAATGACGTATCGCGGCACCAGCATACGTGTCGACGGCGGACAAGCGAACATCGACGCCGACGCGTTCGCTCGTGTCGTAGCCACGGCGCTTCTCACAACCGGAGCCAGCCTCGTACGGCGTGAGGCATTTGAGCGCCGCGCCGTGGCGTTTGGCTACCCGCGCAATAGGATCGACGCCGACTTCCGCGCCGAGTACGGCCAGTTGCTCGCGCAGATCCCCGAGCAGTTGCGTGTAGCCGCGGTCACGACGCGAGCCGGCCCTGGGCGGCTCGACGCGCTCGCCGCCATCGCGCGAGCGGTTTTCAGCTACGACATCGACGTTCCGAGCAATACGAACAAGCCGACGGGCCCAGTCGATTACCCGTACCTCTGGAACACGTGGAATCTGTACTGGGTTGAATATAACGGTGCGGTGCGCCAACCAATGGGCCGCAACGTAGGCGAAGCACTCGGTGTTGGCGCGGTCACGCACTTTGTCGATCCGACCACGGGAAAACCAACACCCCTTTCCGGCCGCTGGAAGACGTCGGTACGGGTTGCCAACATCTACGGGATAGAGACTATGCTTGCATCGCTGAGGCCTCCACCTTGGCCACAGTCGATATTCGGGCCGATCGATGAAACGCGCGCCGCCCGCGGTCGCCAGCTCTTCATACAGAACTGCGCAGCCTGCCACGCAGTTCGAGCGATTGCGAGTTCGCCGAACGAATGGAGCGTGCGAGTAGTACCGCTAGCGGTAGTTGGAACCGATCCGATGCAAGCGAACAACTTTGCGTACACCACCTACGATGCGACGAAGCTTGGGCTCAGCGCACACACGACTGCCGCTCGGGGGTTGCAAATCGTTACGACCGCCGTGCAGCAGCAGGCGTATCTCGACGCGGGAATCCCGCAAGCCGCCTGGCCCACGTATAACGGTTTCGGTCGGCCCGGTATCGTCACGGCTCCGTGCGGCTATAAGGCTCGCCCGCTCGTCGGCGTCTGGGCAACGCCGCCATACTTGCATAACGGCTCCGTTCCGACGATCTTCGACCTCCTCAGCGAGACTCGCCCGTCACGATTCCGCGTCGGTGGCACCGAATACGATCCGCGCCGTATGGGCTTCGTCCAAGCAACGGGACCGGGCACCATGCTCTTCGACACATCAGTGGTCGGTAATAGCAACGCCGGACACTGGTTTACCAATGATCGGCGACCAGGACGCATTGGGCGCCGTTTGAGTGACACCGAGAAGTACGATATCATCGAGTACCTGAAGGTCGCGTCGTACGCGGACTATCCGCGCGTCACGGTAACGGAGCCGGATCCAGAGCCGTGCGTCGCCTCGAGCAACTATCGCTAGCGCGACGAGACACCTAGCCGGGGCTCGAGATAACGATGCGTGTCACCTTCGGCGAGCTTTGCGGCGCATGCACAGGCGCTATTGTTTCGCTTGGAACTCCTTGGCAATCGAAGCGGGAATCCCATACCATTTCTCGAGCTGCTGCGCGTCGGTGACGCCACCGCCTTGACCGACGAATACCCACTTGCCGCTCTTGAGATGGAGCCACGCATTGACTTCGGCCATCCCGTGCCCCGTGCCGAACGAACACTGCGCCCACGCCTGAATGATGTAACACGAGGGTTGCTCGACGTCGGTGTTGTGGTAGTGCGACCGCTCGTAGCTAACGAGCGCCGACGTCGCTGCGCTTTGCGCTGAAGCCGCGGCTGCCGGGCACGCTACCACGCCGGCGAATAGCGCGGCGGTAATCGCCATGAGAGAGCGGTGCACGAACATGGAAACCTCCTCGATGAAGCCTGTCTGACGCTTGCTTTCCCTCCGGGCTTCCGGGCAGCCTTCGGGCAGACCCGCCCGAGCAAGCGCTCGCAGGGGAGGCCGTGGTGGAGAGAGCAGAGAGCGCCCATGGAACTCGAACCCTACCTCTTCTTCCACGGTCGCTGCGAAGAGGCGTTGAGCTTCTACGCCAAAGCGCTGGATGGCGAGATCGTTCACATCAGCCGCATCGCCGGCTCGCCGATCGAGCAGAGCTTCCCGGCGGATCAGCGCAACGGCGTCATGCACGCGACGTTCGTCGCCGGCAACGTGAAGTTCATGGCCTCGGATGGTCGGCCGGGCCCAGGCCCCGACGGTGATGACGACATCGTCCTCTCCCTGGCGACGACCGACGCGGTAGAGGGAGAGCGCGTCTTCAAGACGCTCTGCGAAGGCGGTAAGATCGACCAACCGCTCGAGGAGGTATTCTGGGGTGGCCGCTTCGGTATGCTCACCGATAAGTTCGGCGTTCAGTGGATGGTTTCAATCCACGACTGAGCCTGTGGGTTTTGCTCCTCCCGGCCATGGGTATTTCGAGACTACTATGCCAAGGAAACGAACGACTCGCAAGAAGCGAAAATACGGCCCGAAAGCGCAGAAGAAGGTCGAGCGCACGATGCGCGAGATGAAACGTGGAAAGCTGCGTTCGGGAGGCTCGGGAAAGAAAGTCACGAGCCGCAAACAGGCAGTCGCCATCGGGCTATCAGAGGCTCGGCGTGAGGGCGACAAGGTTCCCAAGAAACAGTCTTCTCGCAGAAAGTCCGGCTAGAACGGAGGCAGTGCAGTGGCAGGGTTGTTATGGGCGATTATCGTGATACTCGTCGTTCTCTGGTTGATCGGCTTCGTCTTCGTGCACGTCGGAGGCGGTCTGATTCACATCTTGCTCGTGATCGCAATTATTATCTTGATCTGGAATCTCCTCACCGGAAGGGGAACTCGAGCCTAACCTGAGGCCGTCAATGGATTACGAGCTGCTCGAAGCGCAATTGCGCGAGCTGCTCTCCGGCGAGAGCAGTCACCTCGCGAACGCCGCGAACTTCGCGGCGTTCATCTATCATGAAATCCCCGAGGTAAGCTGGGCTGGATTCTACTACGCGGATGAAACGGGCGAACTCGTCCTCGGCCCCTTCCAAGGTCGCCCGGCCTGCACGCGGTTACCGAAAGGCCGCGGTGTTTGTGGCACAGCCTTCGCGCAAGGCGTGACGCTCGTCGTCGACGACGTGGACGCCTTCCCCAACCATATCGCCTGCGACGCCGCCGCACGCTCGGAGCTCGTCGTGCCGCTTGCCGCGAGCAAGCCGTATGGCGTCTTCGACGTCGACAGTACGCGACTCGCTCGCTTCAGTGCCGAGGATCGCGACGGCATCGAACGCCTCGTGCACGTATTTATCCACAGCGTCGCTCCGCCGCCCCGCCAAACGTAGCAAGGTTTTCGCCGGCCTCGGCGAATCAAGAGCGCCCCGCCTCGGAGGCAGGCAACGTGGTCGCAGAGCAGCTGGAGGTGAAGAACGTGCGGCTCGAGCTCGAGCTCGAAATCGTCGCGGATGCCGAGCGTGCTTCTACGGATTTTTGGAGGACCTGGCTCTGGCAGGCGCGTGAGTTGCGAGCGAGTCCGTCGAGCGATTTTTGCACGCACCTTGCCGAACATTTCGAGATCTCTACGGATGACGTGCGCCGCGAATGGCTCGCCTGGTACGACTTGCTGACCAGTTGGGATCTCGCCGCTGCGCTCGTCGGCCACGACGTGCGCTCGCGCGCCGCTCCGTACGGGTTATCGCATCGCCGCGCTTAACGCGGCTCGTGGTAGTCGAAGTAGAGCCAGGCATGCGTGCTGCCGGTGGGCCGAGGTGTGTCAAGCCCGACGTAACAGACCGAACCCGCGACCGACTCCCCCGTCTGCTCTGAGGTGACGAGTACCCTCGTTGCGTACGGATGGCGCACCAAGCACGACGCCTGTGCCGGAGTTAGCTGACGCGCGTACCAGAAGTCGCCGACGATTCCCACGATCAGGGTCACGAAGAGTGCGAAGATGAGATCCTTGACGTGCGCTTGGTAGTTACTGTCCATATGCGCGCTCTGGGAGACGCACTGCTCGCGGCAGTGCCAACATGACGAGAACACCGGCCGTCGCGAGTATGCCGAGCCACGTCGGTGCCTTCACGAGCCAGACCGGCCACGTCGTCACGACGTGACTGGCAACGAAATGTGCCCAGGAGGCCTGTGGTATCGCCTGCGAGAGCGCCGGCGCCGCGATCGTCGTCGCGTTGTCGCCGACGACATTGAGCAGCGCCGCGCTCACGAATAAAGCCGCGGCAACCGCCGCGGCGCTGTAGAGTGCCGCTCGCTCCGACCCTCCGTATTCGCCACCGACGAACGCCGCAACCGATGCCGCAGTGATGACGACCATGGGCAATGGAACGCTGCTCTCCATGAATATCGGTATGATCAACGGCACTGCGAGCGCGACGAGCGGCACCGCGAAGAGCCACGCGGGACGCAGAGAACGCGACGCGATCCACATCGCTGCAGGGATCGCGAGGCCTATGTGATCGGGATGCAAATACGGACCGCCCACCACCACGAATGCCGGGCCGGCAAGCACTGCAATTTCGGGATTCGTCCGCGCGAGCATCGTACGCGCGAACCACGCGGTGACGCCGAGCATTGCTATCCACTGCAAGTGCCCGGCTAACAGAGCCGCGCCCGGCGTCACCCCGAGGCGCCCGAGCACCCATGAGAGGCTAAACTGCGCGACTGCAGAGAGCTCCGAGGAACTCTGCGCGGGAAGAACGTCGCGTATGTAGGCGACGTTCTCGTGGACGCCGAGAGCGACGAGCGAGACGAGGCCAAGAACCGCAACTACTCCGGCACCGACGAGGGCGCCACGTCTCGACAGCATTGCGCACGCAATCGCGGCGGCGATGCCGATCTGCGGTTCCGCAAAGGCGAGCGCGAGACCGCAACTCATGGCTGCCAGGGAGCGCACTGAGGGATGCGGGCGCGAGGCGCTCCAGGCAGCCAGCGCTATGCCAAGAAGAGCGATCGGTTCCAGCTCGCCAGACATGAGCCCGTCGCCCATTACGGCTATGGAGAGCGCGACCGCGATCGCCCACACGTTGCCCAGGCCCAGCCGCGCGAACAGTACGATAGCGAGAGCGGCGCAAATTGCGAGCAGGCAGGACCACACAACGGCAGCTACAGGGAATGTGAGCGCGCTGAATGGCACGATTGCTGCAATCGCATAGCCGGGGAGCGGAGCCGGGACGATGAGTCCGTCCCTCGGCTCAAAGAATGCGGGGGAGCTCGCCGCCTCACACGCGGAGAGCGGCGCGGCCTTGTACGGATTGCCGCCTGTCGCCAGCACGTGTGCAGCGCAATAGAAGGCCTTGAAGTTACACATGATCCAGCCGCTCGACTCGAGCATGACGCCGTACGACGCAACGGCAAGGCCTATCACGAGAATAGCGGTTGGTACGCGCAAGCGGGGCCACACTGTGGCTAAAGGCGGTTTCATCACGCTATCGCGTGCTCGCTCTGTTTGGGCCGCGCCGCAAGCGTGAGCGCCGCTACGGTAGCCAAGACTCCCAGCCACGTCGGCGCCTTCACGAGCCAGATCGGCCATGCCGTAACGACCGAGCGCGTCGCGATGTAGTGCGCCCAAGAGGCCTGCGCCATACTCGCCGGGATGGACGGTGCACTCACCTGCACGATGCTCGCATGCGTGACGTTGGAGAGCAGCGCCATCGCAGTCAGCGCAATCACCGCGAGCACCGAGCACCAAACCGCGAACTCGGTGCTTCTCCCGTACTCTGCGCCCAGCCATCCTGCCACTGCGCCTGATACGATAACTACAAGAATGCCTGAAACCGCCCCGTCCATCAGCAGCATCATCAACGGGAGCGCGAGCACGACCGGCATCACAGCCGCGGGCCGCAGCGCGGGCGCATAGTTTGACGCGATCCACAGTGCGGCGGGAATTGCAAGCGCAATCTGATCGGGGTGCGCGAAGGGTCCGCCAAGTACTGCAAACGCGGGCGCCCCAAGCACCGCAACTTCGGGACTCTTGCGAGCGATCTTCGAGCGTGCAAACCACCCGGCGAGAGCGAGCATGATCAGCCATTGCACGCGTCCGGCGGTGAGCGCTGGGCCCGCGGCAACGCCCAACCGATTCAACGCCCAAGAGAGGCTGAACTGTGAGAAAGACGGTAACTCGGCCGAGAGGTGCGCAGGGACGACGCTGCGCACGTACGCGACGTTCCCTTCTATGCCGAGCGCCACTATCGAAGTCAGAGTGAGGAGCGTTACCGCAACTGCCGCCGCGGTCGCAGCCCGGCGGCCGAGCATCGCACAGGCAATAGCGACGGCGATACCAACCTGCGGCTCGGCGAACGAGAGCGCGACACCCGTGCCGAGGATCGCCGACAAACCGAACGAAACGCGCCGTTGAGAGGCAGACCAGGCTGCAAGTGCAATGCCGAGAAGCGCAATCGGCTCGAGCTCGCCCGAGCAGAGAGCGTCGCCGATCAACGCCACCGAAAGCGCGACCGCGATGCTCCACGTGTGTCCGATGCCCAGGCGAGCGAGGAGCATGATCGAGCCGATGACGCAGCAACTGAGAACCACGAACCAGAGAAGCGCAGCCAGCGGAAACGTGAGCGCCGCAAACGGTAGTAGCGCCGCCATCGCGTAGCCGGGCAGCGGGCCCGGCATAACCAGTCCACCTTTTGCGACGAAGAGCGGAGCGGGCGCCGCCGCCGATTCACATGAGTACAGGGGCGTCGCAGCGTACGGGTTACCGCCCGACGCAAGTACGTGTGCGGCGCAATAGAACGCTTTGAAACTGCACATCAAGGCGTCTCCTGACGCGAGCACGCCGGCAGAGAGCGTCACGGCAATTGCAACGATCGCGATTGCGAGCGGCGCCCGCAGGCGATGGATCATGACGCGAGAGCGAGATCCGGCTGCCGAGCTCGCGCGAGAGAGGCGAGCGCCGCCGCGGTGGCGAGGATCCCGAACCAGGTCGGCGCTTTCACGAGCCACACCGCCCAACCGCTCATGGCAAGGTGCGAGGCGACTTCGCGTGACCAGAGCGTCTGCGCCAAGGGCGAGGAGACCGCATACGCCGGCGCAACCGCATGCGAAGCCGCGCCGCTGCACACGGCCGCTATCGCCAAGGCCGCCATGGCGGTCGTCGCGAGGGCGGCGACGCGGATTCCGGCGCTCAAGTTGCCGTAAACGT
>JASHTE010000085.1 GCA_030040695.1 Vulcanimicrobiota bacterium
GTCTTTAGTAGCCGTCTTCCTTGACGACGCAAGGAGACATAACCGCCTCCTTCATGCCGTGGATCAGGCGTTTGTCGGCAGGCGCTACGGTTGCAAGCACGCCCCCGAGCTTCACGCCTTCGCCGACCACGAAGTAGTAGGGACAGAGACGCACTCGTCCGTCGAAGTGCGCGATTTCGTCTTTGGCACGATCGAAGTAGGGCTGACGGAGGCGCTTTCCCTTGTAGAAACGCTGGAGCACGTACGGCGTGCGGTCGAAGGAGGCGAGTGCGCCCTCGAGTGTCCGTGTCCACTCTTCCTTAGTGAGATCGTTGGCAATCTTTACGCCGCGCGAGCCCCAGGCGAGCTCGGAGAACCCGGAGGGCTTCGTTACGAAGTCGCGCTCCGTCTTGCTCAGGTCGAGCAGTTGCCGCCAGTCGTTGACCGGTATGCCGTTGGCGACGAGCTCATCGATTGAGGCTTGCGGCGGAAGCGGACGAGGGTCGAGCACCCAGGTTCGCGGCATGAGCCCATGCAGGCGATCGTAGGCGTCCTCGCCCATCTCGCTGCGCCATAGGGGCGCGAGCGCGGGGTGATGCAACAGCGCAAAGGCGAGCTTCTCCTCGAGCTGCGCTTTCGGCGGCGGAGTCATCTTCACGCGCGCATGACGCGCGGCGTAGAGCATGAGCTCCTGTTTTGGAATGTTGAAGAGATCGAACAGCTCGAAGTTGCGGTAGAGAACGTGGAGCCGCTCCTCGCGTCCGTCAGGAAGGCGCACGAAGAGACCATCTTCGGTGAAGACGATGTCCTGCGGCGCGCAGACGTACACGTTGCCCAAGCCGAGCCGGTCGATCGCTTCAGCGAGCCAGCGCATCTCGGGGCGGTAATCCCCGGACTCGTCGGAGACCACGATCGCGGCGGTCGCGTCGGTTCTCCCGCTCGAGCTGCGCAACATCTCGGCAAACGCACGCGGCATACCATCGGGTCCGCCGATCGACTCGATGCCGAGTTTGCAATACGCCTCCGCCATCGCGCCGACGAAACCGAGGCCGCCGGGGATACTGTCGAGCTCGGTCGCGACGAAGCCGTCGTCGATGAGAAGCAGGTCGGGGCGTATGACGCCCGGCACGTCCTGTTTGAAGCGATTCTGTCGCGCGAGCCTGACGATGCTATCGGGTTTTCCACGGTCGAGGTACTCGGAAATAAACGACGGCGCGGTGCCACGTACGCTGCGCAGATAGAGCGTGTTGAGCGCGCGATAGAAGGCGAAGAGGTCCTTGCCGATGTGCTCGATTCTCTCGAGCGAACGCGGCGAGAGGGGGAAAGGCTCAGGGCTGATGCGCCAGGCGATGCGCTCGCCCTCCTCCTCGACTCGGAACAGTCCGGGCGGAATCGCCTCGTAGAGAAAATGCGCCTGATCTCTCGCGGTGAGGTTGGGTTGAATCGCCGTACAGCCCACGAGGCTATAAGGTTCCCCGTCGGCGCCTCGGTTTCACCCTTCGTCGCCTATTTGACGGCCCAGGGTATCCTATAGGATGGTGTCCGTTGACCTCGTCGCCCTTGACCTCGACGGGACGCTGCTCGACTCCCACGAGCAGGTCTCGGAGGCAAACCGTGCCGCAATCGCCGCAACGCTCGCTGAGGGCGTCCGCGTCGTGCTCGTCACGGGGCGCGGCGTTGAGGCTCCGACAGAGATCGCACGCAACCTCGGCATCTCGCTCCCGGTAATCTGCTGCCACGGGGCGCTCACGAAGGACGTCCAAACCGGGAAGACCATCGGGCACATTCCGATCCCCCTCGTCTACGCGAAGCCGCTGCTTCGATACGCGGAGGAGAGGTCGCTCGACGTCGCCGTCTACGTCGAAGAGCGCTTCTATCGCATCAATACGGCGCGTCACTACATGAGCGACATGCGGGGTCCGGAGTGGGACGAGATTGCAACCTTCGACGGGCTCCCTCGTCTGGCGCCGACCTTCTTGCGCTTTCTCGGACGTGACGCAGCCGAGGCTGTGCGCGAGGCGTTTGCCGAGCTTCCACTCCACTTTAAGTTCGAACGCTGGGGCGAGTTCGAGGAATGTGCGGTAACGAGCCGCGAGGCCACGAAGAAGCGGGCGCTGGAGAATCTATGCAAGACGTACGGCATCGCGCGCGAGCGGGTGCTCGCGATCGGCGACTCGCGCAATGACGTGCCGATGCTGCGTTGGGCTGGTATCGGCGTTGTGATGGGCAACGCGGAGCCCGACGTCAGGCGCGCCGTCGGACGCGTCACCGCCTCGAACGATGACGATGGTGTTACGCGTGCTATCGAACGATACGTGCTGGCCGGCGAGCGCACGCGCTCCGCGTGAAGGTTCGAGTTCTCGCTTTCGCGCGCGTTCGCGAAGTACTCGAGGACGGCGTTCGAAGTCTCGAGCTGAGGGAGGGAGCTCGCGTCGCCGATGCCTGGAGCGCGCTCGCTGCCGAGAAACCGGAGCTCGCGTTGCTCGCGAGCTCGACACGTATCGCGCAAAACGGGCGGCTCGTCGAACTGGGCGAGGTGCTGCACGAAGGTGATGAGCTGGCGCTGCTGCCTCCGAGCGGCGGCGGGTGATGTTCGCGATAACGCGAGATCGGATCGAGGTCGCGGCTCTCGAGGAATCGTTGCGTAGCGGCTCCGATGGCGCGGTCGTGATTTTTACCGGGAAAGTGCGCGAGCAAGCCGAGGACGGACGCGACGTCGTCGCGCTCGAGTACGAGGCGCACGAGGGTATGGCGCTTGCACAGTTCGCGCGCATCGCCGATGACGTTCGCGCTCTCCACGGCGACGTGCAAATCGCGATCGTCCATCGCATCGGCACGCTTCCGGTCGGAGAGGTCGCGGTCATGGTCGCAGTTGCTGCACCGCATCGCCGGCAGGCGTTCGACGCGTGCTCTCTCGCCGTCGACCGACTGAAGTCGACAGCCCCGATCTGGAAGAAGGAGCGCTACGCGGACGGCACGGAGCGCTGGCGCGAGAACCCGTGAAGCTGGTGTTGGAGCGTATTGCCGCGCAGCGCAACGAAATCGCGGTGCTGCACTACGTTCCCCGGATGCCGCGCCGCGCGTCAATCGTTTCGGCGCACGGCTACTCATCCTCGAAACAGAATCTCGATCCCCTTTGCGCTTTTCTTGCTGCACACGGCTTCGAGATGTACAGCCTTGACTTTCCGGGGCACAAGCTCGGCGCGAGTGGAGGAAGGCTGCGCGATTTCGAAGACTGCCTCGACGCAATGAGCGCGATCGTTGCCCGCGTGGCTGCGGAGCACGACTACCCGTATCTGCTCGGACATAGCCTCGGCGCACTCACTGCGATCGTTACGGCGGCGCGCGAGGATCGGGTTCGTGGGGTCGTCGCAATCGCGACGGGCTACGGCAGGCCGGCGGCTCTGACTGCGCTGCAAAAGACGTTCACGACTGACTTGCGCGCCGAATACGTCGACGGCGCTACGCTGCCCGAGCTCTTTGCAGACGTCGATCACCGCCTCGACGAAGCACTGCCGCGCCTAGCGGGGCGCCCGGTGCTCTACGTGGCCGCCGAGCATGATGCGATGGTCTCCGTTTCGAGCGTGACGAGGCTCTTCGAGCGAGCGCCCGAACCGAAACGCTTCGTGCGCGTCGAGAGCAATCACACCGCCGCCGCCGAATACGCTCGAACCCCGGTCCTCCAATGGCTGAACGAGTTGCACCCAAAGACATGATCGCCGAGCTGACTGCGCGCGAGTTGCGCCGATACAGTCGGCATCTCCTAATTCCCGAGATCGGGCTTAGCGGGCAAGAGCGTCTGGCGACCGCGCGCGTCCTCGTCGTCGGCGCGGGGGGCCTCGGCTCGCCGGTGCTGCAGTATCTCGCAGCCGCGGGTGTCGGGCGCATCGGCATCGCCGACGACGACGTCGTCGACGAGACGAACCTCCAACGCCAAACGCTCTTCGTGACGAGCGATATCGGGCGCCCCAAGGCCGAAGCTGCCGCAGAGCGCGTGCGGGCAATTAATCCGTTCGTGGGAGCCGACGCGATCGGTGCGCGCTTCGAGCAACGCAATGCACGAGCGCTCGTCGCGCTGTACGACGTCGTGCTCGATTGCAGCGATCGCTTTCCGACGCGTTACCTCGTGAACGATGCCTGCGTGCTCGAGGGAAAACCCGACGTGTACGCCTCGATCTTTCGCTTCGACGGACAAGTCGCCGTCTTCACGCGAGATGGGCCATGCTATCGCTGTCTCTATCCGGAGCCGCCGCCTTCGATGAGCGTTCCCACCTGCGCGGAGGGTGGCGTCCTGGGCGTCCTTGCAGGCATCGTCGGAGCCTGGCAGGCGAACGAGGCGCTGAAGCTGCTGCTCGGAATCGGCGAGCCCCTCGTGGGTCGCCTGATGTTGATCGACGCGTTGAGTGCTCGGACGCGCGAAGTGCACTTCCAGCGAGATGTACGCTGCGTGCTCTGCGGGGAGTCGCCGAAACTCGACGACGCCATCGAGATACGCGACGAGGAGCAGGAGAGCATCGAGGAGATAGACGCCTGCGAGCTCCGCGCGGCGCTGCAGGAGTGGCGGTTGCTGGATGTCCGCGAGCCGCACGAGGCCGTGCTCGGCGTGCTTCCGGGAGCCCTGCACATTCCGGCGAGCCGCCTGGATGCAAGCCTTCACGAGCTCGACAGCGCGCAACGGTATATCGTTGCGTGTCGCGTCGGCGTGAAGTCGCGCTGGGCCACGCGGCGACTGCGTGAGGCCGGCTTCACACGGGTGCGGCATCTGCGCGGCGGTTTACTGGCGTATGCTGCACAGGACGAGTCCTTCGCGTTCTTCTGAGATGCTCTGAATGCGCACGAAGCCATTCGGCAAGACCGGCGTCGATCTTCCGGTGATCGGCCAAGGAACGTGGGATATCCCGGAGCGTGGCGCAGCGGTGCGCGAGGCAATCGCGACGATTCGCCGCGGCATCGAGCTGGGCATGACGCATCTCGATACCGCCGAGATGTACGGTGCGGGACGTGTCGAGGAGATTCTCGGTGAGGCCATCGCGGGTGTTTCGCGCAGCTCGATCTTCGTGGCGAGCAAGGTGTTGCCGTCGAATGCGAGTTTCAAGGGAACGATACGGGCCTGCGACGCCTCGCTCAAGCGCCTTGGCCTCGAGTACCTCGACCTGTACCTTCTGCACTGGCCCGGAGCGCATCCGCTCGAGGAGACGATGAGCGCGCTGGAGAGGCTCGTCGAGGAAGGCAAGACGCGCTTCATCGGCGTTTCGAACTTCGACGTGCAGGACATGCAACGTGCACGCGGC
>JASHTE010000086.1 GCA_030040695.1 Vulcanimicrobiota bacterium
GACATCGCCGACGAGCCCGGCCCGACTCGCGAGGAGCGCCTCGAGGGCCTGCGGGCCATCGCCGATGCGCTCGCGCACGTTCGCGACGAGGCGTACTCGAGCGATGCCCCGTGGTTTCCCGCCGTGCAGCGCGCATTTTCGCGCTTCCCGATCGCAATCGGCGACGCGCTGCGCGTGATCGAAGCCTGTCGATCCGACGTCGACGGCGTTACCTGCGAGAGCCTTGAAGACTTGGAACGATATTCGTCCTCGGTCGCGGGCACCGTTGGCCGATGCTCGATTGCGATTCTCGGTGCCTGGGACGACGACTCGCTCGAGCGTGCGGAGCGCCTCGGTGTTGCGCTGCAGCTCACCAACGTGATCCGCGACGTCGAGAGAGATCATCGTATCGGACGCAGCTATCTGCCGAGTAAACTCGCGACGCTTCCCGATCGCGGACGCGCGGCGATCGCTGCGCGCGCACGCGAATGCTACGCCGAAGCGCGCGTCCTCGCACACCGCCTCCCAAACGACGGCTCGCGGTTGGCAATTCTCCTTGCCGCCGATTTCTACGAAGGGATGATCGATGGTTCGCTCTCCTTGTGGGAGAGGTTGCGACGCGCGGCACGCTGTATGAGGAAGGCGTACGTGGGGATGTAGCTCAGCTGGTAGAGCACCTGCTTTGCAAGCAGGGGGTCACGGGTTCGAGTCCCGTCATCTCCACCAACGTCGTCAGAGGAGCGTGTTGCGCATGGATAGGAAAGACGATACGCGTAAGGCGATCGAAGCGGCCGACGAGACGGGCCTCGTTGCCGACGAGGAGCGCATCGATACCGCGGAGGCGTCGCTGCTCGCGCTCCGTTCATCGTTCCCGCGCGAGAGGCTGCACGCGGCGCTTCCGGCGACGCACGGTGCGCGCGCGTCGGTCGACCGGTTGCAGGCCGAACTCGAAAAACCGGCTCCTCGGCGGCATGTGCTCGAGCGGGAGATCGAGTCATTGCGCTCGGTGCGTGAGCTGGAG
Source organism: Vulcanimicrobiota bacterium (assembly GCA_030040695.1). Taxonomy (GTDB): domain Bacteria; phylum Vulcanimicrobiota; class Vulcanimicrobiia; order Vulcanimicrobiales; family Vulcanimicrobiaceae; genus Tyrphobacter. The sequence continues at coordinate 1,001 of JASHTE010000086.1, forward strand.
GCGGTGATTGTGAATTGGTGGGACAGTCCGGTGACCCAGGGTATCGTCGACGAGCTGACGAGGATCGGGTTGTAAGCCGGCGCCGGAGCGAATAGCGCGTGCCTGCAGTTGAAGCCGAAGCGCTCACAAAGCGCTACAGCACCAATGTTGCGGTCGATGGAATCTCGTTCACCGTCGAGCGCGGCTCTCTCTTTGGTTTTCTTGGGCCCAACGGTAGCGGAAAGTCGACCACGGTGAGAATGCTCTGTGGTCTGCTCGCACCGAGTTCTGGAACGGCGCGTGTCGGTGGTCTCGATCCGATGGAATCGGCGAAGCTACTGCATCATAAGATCGGCTACATGGCGCAAGGCTTTGCACTCTATCCCGATCTGTCGTGTGCGGAGAATCTCGAGTTCTGCGCTCGAGCGCAAGGGTTAAAAGCGGCCGATGCGCGCGAGAAGAAGCGGCACGTCGCCGAGCTCACCGGGGTCGGGCGCTACTATCACACGCGCGCGGCGCGCCTTTCAGGCGGCTGGCAGCGCAGGCTCGGACTGGCAGCGGCGTTGCTGCACGATCCGGAGGTGCTCTTCCTCGACGAGCCGACCGGCGGCGTCGATCCCGTTGCGCGACGGGAGCTCTGGGATCTCTTTGCCGAGATGGCGCAACAAGGCAAGACATTTTTCATTACGACGCACGACTTGGACGAGGCGCAGCATTGCTCGCGCGTCGGCTATCTGCTCGACGGCAACCTCTTGGCGTGCGGCTCCGTGGACGAGCTTCGGCGAGGTGAGCGCACGCTCGAGGACGGGCTCATCGCGCTCGTGAGGGGAAGGCGACGATGAGAGAAGCGTTCGACGCGAGCGGCTTGGGCGCGGTCATCTACAAAGAGGTGCGCCACATTCTACGCGAGCCGACGACGCTCGCGCTCATCATCGTGATGCCGCTCCTGCAACTGCTCATCTACGGGTACGCGATCAACCTGCATGTCCAGCACGTCCGCACGCTCTACGTCGATGAGGACCGCAGCCGTATCTCAGCGGCGCTCGTGCACGCCGTGCGCCGCTCGCAGACGTTTGACGTCATAGGGAGCGCGAGCTCAGTGCCGGCGCTGGAGCACACGCTCGTCGCGGGAAGAGCGCGCGTGGGGTTCTTCATTCCGAAAGGCTTTGCGAAGAGCGTGGCCGGCTCGAGCCCTACGACCGTTCAAATGCTCGTCGACGGCTCCGACGCGAACGTCGCGCAGGCCGCCTACGCGGGAGCGGCTGCACTGACGCGAGCGATCTCCGAGCATATCGATCCGTTCGGTGAAAGCCCGCCGGTCGACATCCGACCGCGCACGCTCTTCAACCCTTCGCTGCGCACGCCGAACTTCTTGGTTCCCGGATTAATCGGGCTCGTTATGCAGAACGTGACGATCGTGTTGACGGCGCTCTCGATCGTTAACGAGCGCGAACGAGGCACGCTCGAGCAGCTCCGCGCAATGCCTATCGGCGCAGGAGCGATCGTGCTTGGAAAGTTGATCCCGTACGGGCTCGTCGGCTTTCTTGACCTGCTCCTCGTGCTCTTCGCGATGCGCGCCGTCTTCAGCGTGCCGGTGGCCGGGAACGTGGCCCTGCTGCTCTCGCTCAGTGTTGCGTTCCTCATGACCGGCCTCGGGCTCGGTTTGCTCATCTCGACGGTGGCGCGCTCGCAACTGCAGGCGATCCTCATGACCGTCTTCTTGCTGATACCCTCATTCTTACTCTCGGGGATGTTCTTCGAGATCGACCAAATGCCGGCGCCGGCTCGAATCATCAGCTACGCGCTACCTATGACATACTTCCTCGAGATTCTGCGCGGTATCATCATTCGCGGTGCCGGGCTTTCAGACTTGTGGTTGCCCGCGGTGGTAACCGTCGCCTTCGGTGTCGGAACGCTCGCTTTGGCGAGCCTGCGCTTTGCGGCGAAGCCGACATAGCCGAAGGCTCGTAGAGGGGGGAGCCAACGAAGTGTTGCAGGTGCAGCGGAGATGATCTTCGACCACGACGTGCTCGTCATCGGAGCGGGCCTCGCCGGGATGCGGTCCGCCTTGGAGGCCGCACGGAGCGGCGCCGATGTAGCGATCGTCTCGAAGGTACACCCCGTGCGAAGCCATTCAAACGCGGCACAGGGCGGAATCAACGCAGCGCTCGGCGAGGGTGACTCCTGGGAGTCTCACGCCTTCGACACGGTCAAGGGCAGCGATTACCTCGCCGATCAGGATGCAGTCGAGGTGATGTGCCAAGAGGCTCCCGGCGACATCATCGAGTTCGAGCACATGGGCTGCATCTTCTATAGAAATGAAGACGGGAGGCTCGGCACGCGAGCCTTCGGCGGCGCCTCGCAGGCGCGGACGTACTTCGTCGGCGACATCACCGGCCAGGCGCTGCTCATCACGCTCTACGACCAAATTCTCAAGGCCGGCGTCAAGGTCTATGAGGAGTGGTTTGCGACGGCGTTCTACGTCGAAGACGGCGCGTGCGCCGGTGCAGTGGCGCTTGAGCTCATTACCGGCGAGTTGCACCTCTTGCGCGCAAAGGCGGTCATCGACGGAGCGGGAGGCGTCGGACGTCTCTATGAGCCGAGCACGAACGCGTTGATCTGTACCGGCGACGGTTACGCGCTTGCATATCGTGCAGGCGCGGCGCTCGCAGATATGTGCATGGTGCAGTACCATCCGACGACGTTGGCGGGAAGCGGCTTCCTCATGACCGAGGCCGCTCGCGGTGAGGGTGCGTATCTGCTCGACAAGAATGGCGATCGCTTCCTCAAGAAGTATGCGCCGACGAAGATGGAGCTCGCTGCGCGAGACGTCATCTCGCGCGCGGAGACACTCGAAATTGCTGCAGGCAACGGTATCGATGGGAACGTGCTGCTCGATTCGCGCCACCTCGGCCCCGACGTCATCTTGAAGAAGCTTCCGCAGATCCACGAGATGGCGCTCGACTACCTCGGCATCGACATGATCAAAGCGCCCGTTCCGGTGCGGCCGGGTATGCACTACATGATGGGCGGCGTGAAAACCGACATCGACGGCGCGACGAAAGTGCCCGGTCTCTACGCGGCCGGAGAAGTCGCATGCGTCAGCGTTCACGGCGGCAACCGGCTCGGTGCGAACTCCCTGCTCGACACCATCGTCTTCGGGCGGCGCAGCGGAAAAGCTGCGGCCGCGTACGCGAAGAGCGTCGAGCGCCCGCGAGGCGGCTCGGCCTTGCTGCGCTCGGAGCAGGAACGCCTCAGCGCGTTACTGGCGCGCCCGTACAAAGGCGAGACGCACGCGAAGGTGCGGCTCGACCTTGCAACGATGATGGATAGGTACGTCGGCGTCTACCGCGACGATGAAGGCTTACGGAAAGCGCTCGAGGAGCTGAAGAGGCTGCGCCGGCGTTACGAGGACGTCGCGGTGGGCGATAAGGGACGCGTCTTCAATCAGGCACTGCAGTTCGTGCTCGAGCTCGGCTTCCTACTCGACTGCGCCGAACCCGTAATTCGCGAAGCCCTCATGCGCACCGAGAGCCGCGGTGCGCACGCGCGTACGGATTACCCCGAGCGCAACGACGCGGAGTGGCTCAAGCACGTCTTGTTCACGTATCGCGGTCCAGACGCCGAGCCCGGCGTCTCATATATGCCCGTCACGATCACGCGCTGGAAACCGGAGGTTCGCAGCTACTAGATGCAGTTCACGATCGAGATCGGACGTTATAATCCTGAGGGCAAGTACTCCGACGCAGTCTCTCGCGAGGAGGGCTATCCCCCGCCTTGGGACAAGGCACCGCCGCGCCGCTACCAAACGTATACCGTCGATCTTCCCGAGCACGCGGTCGTGCTCGACGGACTCATAGCGATCCGCGAATATCAGGACGAGTCGCTCGCGGTTCGCTGCGCCTGCCGCAGCGCTATCTGCGGCTCGTGCGCGATGTGGATCAACGGCCACGCACACCTCGCCTGTAAGAGCAAGCTACAGGAGTTCACGAAGAACGGGAAGACACGCGTCGAGTCTCCGCCGTCGATGCCGGTGGTGCGCGATCTCGTTTGGGGCATGGATCCGTTTTGGCAGAAGCACCACGCCGTGACACCGTGGCTCGAGCCGAAGCAGCCCATGCCCGGGCCACGCGAGGAATATCGCGTGCCGAACGCAGCGATGGAGAATCTCATTCAAGAGGTGAGCTGCATCAGCTGCGGTTGCTGCCTCATGGACTGCGAGTCGTTCGCGATCAACGATCAGTTTCTCGGGCCGCATGCACTCGCGAAAGCCTACCGATACGCTGCCGATCCGAGAGATGCAACGGTCCAACAGCGTCTCGATCACGACGGTCACGGGGGCGGCATTTGGGATTGCACGCACTGTTACGAATGCGTGCAGCAGTGCCCGAAGGGCGTTGCGCCGCTCGACCAGATCCTCAAGCTACGCAAGATGGCCGTCGACGCCGGTTTTACGAAGAATCCCGGAACACGCCACGCCGATGCCTTCGCCGAGTCGGTGCGTGACAGCGGCAGGCTCAACGAGCTGACGCTCATGCCCAAGTCGACCGGTTTCTTCAACATCGTCGGGCAGTTGCAAACGCTTCCCTCGGCGATCAACATGCTGCGCGCCGGCAAGCTGCCGCCGATCGTGCACCATAAGATCCCGGGCGTGCAGCGCATCAAGACGATTTTTCAGCGCGTCGGAGGGCGTTTCAAGAAGTGAAAGTTGCGTTCTATCCCGGCTGCGTCTCGAAAGGCGCGTGTCCGGAGCTCTACGTCTCGGCGAAGGCGATCGCTGAACCGCTCGGTCTCGAGCTCGAAGAACTGACCGAGGCACCGTGCACCGGCGCGGGTGTGCTCTCGGAACAAAATCCGGAGCTCGCGGACTCGCTAAACGGCCTCACACTCGCGATGGCCGAGAGCAAAGGCGCCGACGTCATGACGATCTGCAGCACGTGCCAAGGCGTGCTCTCGAACCACAACTATCATCTGCAGAGGGACGCGGCACGACGAGAGAAGGTGAACGCGACGATCGGCGATCAAGGCTATCGCTACGGCGGTAAGGCGAAGGTAAAGCATCTGCTCTGGATGCTCTTCGAGGACATCGGACTCGATCGCATTCGCGGCGCGATCAAACGCAAACTCACCGGCCTCAAGATCGCGCCCTTCTACGGCTGCTACATTCTACGCCCGGAGGAGTACTTGGGCCTGCGTGAGCGCCCCGAGCGCAAGACCTATCTCGAGCAACTAATTACGCTCGTCGGCGCCGAGCCGGTTGAGTACCGCGGTGCGACCAAGTGCTGCGGCTTCCCGATGTTGACGTTCAATCGCGAGAAGTCGCTGGCGATGGGCGGCTCGCACATTGTGGAGGCGAAGGAGAAGGGAGCCGACATGCTCGTAACTCCATGCCCGCTCTGTCACTTGAACCTCGACGGCCAGCAGCCCGACGCTGCCAAGGTACTGCGCAAGGATATCGGCGTGCCGATCTTCCACCTGCCGCAGCTCCTGGGCCTCGCCTTCGGCTTTTCGCCGGCCGAGCTACGCTTGAATCACCACGTGGTGCCGACCGCCTCAGCGCTCGAGAAGGTCGAGCTTAAGGTCTAGAGCAGTGTCCGCGCCGAAGGCGCGAAGTCGAGGGACCGTGGCACGTACTTGCATCGTCCTCTGGCTTTTCACGTCGCTTGGCGTTGCACCGAGCGCGTGGCCGATGTACCAATATTATCCTTCGCACAACGCGGTTTTTGCGAGCGCGGAGCCGGCGTACAACTGGCGCTTCTCCGCCGGCGCTCAGATCAACGGCGGCCTCTCGGTCGTCGGCGACAGGCTCTACTTCGAAACCTTCGCTCCCGAGCTCATTGCGCTCGATCGCAGCTCAGGCCGCCTCATCTGGCGCGCACGTCTTCCAAACATCGCGATGACAACCCCGATCGTCGCAGATGGCCTCGTCGTGGTGGGAACTGGCAAAGACAACGTCCTCGTCGACGACGGAAGACGTCTCGTCTGGGGCGTTCACGGCGGCGATGAGATCGCTGCCTTTGACGCAAGCAGCGGTCGCGAGCGATGGAGCTTCAAGACCGCCGGCGAGAACATGCCGAGCCCGGCACTCGTACACATAGTAGACCGCGACGCGATCGTCTTCGCAAACGGTGACGATCACGTCCGCGCGCTCGACGTTAGCACGGGACGGCTCTTGTGGAGCATACCGGTCGACGGAGTCTCCACCATGGCTTCGGCGGCCGCGCAAGACGGCGTCGTCTACGTACTCGCGGGCCCTTCGGCGCGGATGCACCGGCCCGACCACGTCTATGCAATTCGCCCCGCGGACGGGCGCATCGTGTGGAGCGCACCCTACGGCAACGCCGATGACTCGCCCGTCGTCGGTGACGGTCGCGTTTTCGTCGAGGATGCGCAGATGGTCAGCGGAGGGACACGAGATGACGCCGTGAACGACGTCTATGCGCTCGATCTTGCCTCGGGCCGCCTCGTGTGGGCGCACAATTCCGGGACCGGCTACTTCACGACCGTGGGAACCGACGAAGAGGCAATAGCCGGGCTTGTCGATCGCGGCACGCTCCTCCAATCGCTTCCAGCGGCGCGCCGCTTCGCCGCGTACGACGACGCCCAGGGGCGCGTTCTGTGGGCGATTTCGACCGAGGCGGCGGTGAAGATGAGCGCGGTAGCGCTGGACGGCCTGGTGTACGTCGGCGACACGGCGGGCGTCCTCTACACCATCGACGAGGGTAATGGGCGCATCATCGCGCAACGGCGCTTCCCGCAACCGTTCACGTGCAGCTCGCCGGTGATCGTCGGGGCGACGCTCTACGTTGCGAACGACGAAAGTATCTATGCGCTACCGGTCTCGCAGCGATGATACCGTCCGCCGAGGCAATTTTTCTCCGAGCCCAACAAGTGTGGATGCAGCGAACGGTGCCGCGGTATGAGTCCTTTCGCATCGCCTGCGATCAGACGTTTCTCTCCGATCGGTGCGCGCCGGACGACACGGTGCAGTTCACGGTGCGCACCTCCGACGGTCGTACGTTCGCCGTGACGCTCCCAAGCGCGACCGCTCCTTCACGCGTGCTGCTGCACGGCGGCTATATCACCGGCCCCGACGGCACGCCCCTCGGCTTCTACCGAGCCCTTCCACAACAGCCAGGCGCCATCACGCCGCCGGTACCGCCGAATATGACACAGGATCCGTTTCTCCCCACGATCGCGACAGTCAACGTGGTGAGCCGCGCTTACGAGATTACACTCGTCGGGACGGAGCGCGTCGAAGGATACGAGTGCGATCACCTCCGGTTGCGCCCGCTCTCGGATCCGGAGCGGTTCGCCTTACGGGAGCTTTGGGTGGACGAGCCGAGCGGCAACGTCGTACAACTCGTCTACGCGCACAACTTCGGCAACGGATGGGGAACGGTCAGCTATCGCTTCGCGCCGCAGGGCGCCGGTGCTGCATGGAGCATCGTGCACATCGAGGCCAACGCGCCGGCGGAGCACGTCGCCTCAGACTTAGACGACATCTCCTTTCCGGTCGCGATGCCCGACGTCGACTTTCAGCCCTAGTGGCGATCTTCAGTCGGTGCGAAGTGTATAGCCGACGCGCCGGATAGTACGTATGAGACGGCCCGCCGGCGGCTGCTCAAGCTTCGCTCGAAGATACGAGATGTAGGTTTCGACGACGTTCGGCTCGACCGCGGCCTCATCGCCCCAGACGCGGTCGATCAGCTGGCCGCGCGTGAAGACCCGGCCGGGCTCGCGCAGGAACGTACGCAGCAGGTCGAACTCGCGAGCCGTTAGCTGTATCTCCTTGCCGGCGCGCGCAACCGTGCGAGCATCGAGATCCATAGCGACGTCGGCGAAGTTCAAGGTGTGCCTATTCGCGAGCTGGGGCCGTCGGATTCGCGAGTGCAGCCGCGCGATGAGCTCGGCAAGGTCGAAGGGCTTTGCTACGTAGTCGTCGGCGCCCGCCGTGAGGGCAGTGATCTTGTCGAGCGTCTCAGTGCGGGCGCTCAGCATGAGAATCGGGACTTCGCTTAAACGGCGAAGCATCGGGATGAGCGCGATGCCGTCAACCTTTGGCATGAGGATGTCGAGCACGATCACCTCGGGGCGCCACGACGAGCGCAGCAACTCGAGCGCGGCCGGTCCATCGTTCGCGCACCGAACCTCGAAGCCGCTCGCGCGCAGGCCGAGCTCGAGCATATCACGCATCTGGGCGTCGTCGTCGACGACGAGAACGCGCCCTTCGCTCATACCGCGCGCTCTGCTTGGGGAAATCGCAGCGCAACCCGCGTCCCATTCGCGTTGGACTCGAGGTTGACGCGGCCGTTCCATCGCTCCGCGACGCGGCGCACGATCGCGAGGCCGAGGCCCGAGCCCTCACTGTCGGTATGCAACGAACCGCGGTAGAAACGCTCGAACACGAGCGGCTGTTCGCTCTTGGGAATGCCGGTTCCATGGTCGGCGACTTCTATCGTCACGAATCCGTCTTTCGCACCCACCGTAACCTCGACCGCTGAGCTCGGAGCGTAGCGCAACGCGTTGTCGACGAGGTTTCGCACTGCTTCGTAGAGGTCGTCCTCATCGATATGAATCTCCGCGTTTTCGTCCGCGGCTACGTCGATGATGCGTTCGGGATGTGTCAGCCGCGCCGTCTCCACCACGTCGCGAGTGGCGC
>JASHTE010000087.1 GCA_030040695.1 Vulcanimicrobiota bacterium
GAACGGTATCCCGCGATTCCAAAACGTCTGCTGACGCTCCTGTGGGAGGATTTCGAGGAGAGCTTCTCGCTCGCGCGACTCCTGCGCCATCCGGCGGCCCGACGCATCGGCGATCGTGCTACGCTTCTCGGGTACGTGCGGCGCCTCGTGCGATCAGGGGATCTGCGCCGGGAGCGCAGCGTGCGCAAAGCGCGAGCGCACGAATATCACGTGCGCGTGCTCTATCCTGCCGACGCTCCTCCCGTCGGAACGCGTAGTCGCGCACTACGCGAGTTCATCGAAGCACACCCCGGCGTAGCGCGCGCGGAAGTGCTGCTCGCGGGCTTCTCGAGCGCGCTCGTTCTGCGAGCGGTGCGAGCCGGTATGGTTCGCGAGACGACCGAGCGCCCTCGGCGAGCAATCCACGGCGCCGGAATCACGTTACCCGAGCCGAACCACGAGCAACGTCTCGCGCTGGAGCGCATCGGTTCAGCCCTCGATGCTCGAAGCTTCACCCAAGTACTGCTTCACGGAGTCACAGCGAGTGGGAAGACGCTCGTCTATTTGCGCGCAATCGAGCGCGTCGTCCGTGAAGGGGGCAAAGCAATCGTTCTCGTCCCTGAAATCTCTCTGACGCCACAGACGGCGGCGCAGTTCGAGGCGATCTTCGGGGAACGCGTCGCCATGCTACACTCTGCGCTCTCGGAGGCGGAGCGAGTCACCGCATGGGAAGCCTGCGCCCGCAGCGAGATCGACGTCGTGATCGGAGCCCGCAGTGCGGTATTCGCACCGTTGCAGGACGTTCGCTTGATCGTCGTCGACGAAGCGCACGAATCGACATACAAACAAGAGACGGTCCCACGCTACCACGCCGTTGCCGTGGCTAGCGAACGCATGCGGCTCGAGCAGGGCGTGCTGCTCCTGGGAAGTGCGACGCCGTCACTCGAAGCGTACGCCGCTGCGCGCACCGGACGAATCGAGTTGATCGAGCTTCACGAGCGGGCGTCGGGACGGGCGATGCCGCGAGTCGAAATCGTCGACCTGACGCACGAGCTCGCCGGAGGCAAACGCGCGATCTTCTCGGCCGCGCTCGCGCAAGCGCTCGCCGAACGCCTAAGCCACGGAGAGAAGAGCGTGCTCTTCGTGAACCGCCGCGGGAGCGCGCGCTTTCTCCTGTGCCGCGACTGCGGCGCGGTTCCCCAATGCGTTCGCTGCAGCGTCTCGCTCGCAGTGCACCGCGAGGAGGGACGCTTACGCTGCCACTATTGCGACCATAGCGAACGGATTCCGATGCGTTGCAAGGCGTGCGGAGGCGAGAGGCTCGGCGAGCTCGGTATTGGAACCGAACGTGTCGTCGCCGAGGTGAAGCGACTCTTTCCGAATGCCAAAGTACTACGCATGGACTCGGACACGACGACACGCATCGGCGATCACGCGCGCATTCTCCGGTCCTTCGAGGAAGAGGGAGATGTTCTCGTGGGTACCCAGATGGTGGCAAAGGGCTTGGACTTCCCCGCGGTGACGCTCACCGGCGTGGTCTGCGCGGATATCGGCCTGCACATCGCTGACTTTCGCGCCGCGGAGCGTACTTTTTCGCTCGTCATGCAGGCATGCGGGCGCAGCGGCCGCGCGCGCCCCGGCCTCGCGATCATTCAGACCTACGCGCCGGAACATCCGGCGATCCGGTATGCCGCAGCGCACGATTACGTCTCTTTTGCAGAAGAAGAACTCGCCGAGCGAAGGGTACTCGGCTATCCGCCCTCGGCACGGCTGGTGTATCTGGCCGTCATCGGACGGAATCGCGAGGGTACCGCGGCGGTCGCCGCCCGCTACGCGGAAGCGCTGCGAATGCTCGACGTAGCCGAAGTCTTGGGTCCGGCGCCCTACCCAATTCCTCGACTGAACAACGAGTGGCGTTTTCGCGTCGCACTCCGAACACGACACGCTTCCGTATTACGGCGAGCGATTCGGGAACGGGTGCTCTCGCTCGCTTCATCGGACCGCGCAACGCGTCTCGCAGTAATAGTCGACCCGCTATAGGGAAAGGACGAACAGTGCGCACCCTCTTGATGCCTAATGGCAAAGTGTGCTAGGCTAATGGCCATAAACAAAGCTGGCAAAGGTGTGGAGGCAGCATGGGAAGACTCGCGATCTCGCGTCGTAAGGCACTTATTGCATCGATGGGGCTTTTCGCTTTGCCCTCGTGCGCCTCACAACTGAGTGGCACGCTACCCTCTTCGAGGGTACCGCAAGGGAGTGTTCGACGCTACCGGACGCAACAATTCCCAGTCACGAGACCCGACGGAACGACGCCGCCCCTGAAACTCGGCGCGAACGCGGGCGAGACGACGCAGTCCGTCGACTACACGGTGGAGACGTATGAGGGCCTCACCGCCTACGTCTACACCGACGAGAGTTACGCGGAGTTCTACGACTCCTCTGGCGATCTCCAACTTCAGGCGACTCTGAGTTTCTCCAGCTCGGGGAATACCCTCACGGTCACCGCGGTAGGTCCCGATCAGAGCGTAACGGCAACCACGCCCAACATCGCCGACGTGCTCTCTGCCGGAGCGGCACAGATCGGCTCCTCGTCAGGATCTTTCAACGAGTCTACGTCATCTGCTTCGGTAACGGACGCCACAACGGGGCTTACAACGCAACAGGTCGTCGTCAGCGCCACCGGCACGGCGACCATTAATCCGCCTGACTCGCTTCCGTCGCTCTCGATTGCAATTCCGATCGATGGATCGGGCACCGGTTGCGTCGACGGCCGGTGTCTTCTCGCGGTGCACCCCGAGAGCGGGATAGATTGCCTCACCATGATCCTCGCCGTGCTCATGCTGGTGATGGTCTTGGCCGATTTAGCAGTGGACGGTGGTGTCGCAGTCTGTGCCGACCCTCTGCTCTGTGCGGCATACTGGGCCTTTGTCGTGTACGCTATGGAGCAGCTCACGCAGTTGGAGGCTGCTCTCATCGCAGAGTCATGCACTCAGTAAAGTCGCCGTATCAATACCTCCTGCTGCGCGCTGCTGTATTTCTTGCGCTCGCAATGGGGCTACTCGCAGCTTACTACCGCCGGGAGCCCCTGCACGGGGCGTTGCTCGCGTCAGTCGCCGTCTGCGTGTCGGTTGCTGCCGTCGGCGCGTACCTCTCGCAGCACAAGCTCACGCCCGTCTCGCTTACATATGTCGTCGGAATAGTTGCGGCTGTCGGATTGGCGGTGGCTGCAAGCGCGTTTTTTCAAAACGCGGGGATAGTACTGGCCGGCCTCTTGCTCTTGCTAGCGTTGCTCCTGACCCGCCGGAATCGCTAGGCCGCAGCTGCGCTGAATGCGTAGCTAGGGCTTTTTCTTGCTCGCGGTCTTGCGGCTCTTTTGCGCTTTCGCGGCGGAGGCGGGCTTGAGCAAGGATTTCGCTAGACGCGACTTCTTGCGCGCGGCCTTATTCGGGTGAATACGCCGCTTACGCGCGGCTCTATCGAACGCACTCTCGACCTCCGTCGCATCGAGATCGCCGCCGGAGGCGCTCTTGAAGAGCGTCTTCAATCGGCTCGTAACTTCTTTGTTCTGCGTCGTGCGTTTGCTGCTCTGGCGCACCCACTTCTCGGCAGCTTTGATGTTGGGCATTACTGGACCATAGCATGCGCGGGGCCAGCACGCAAGATTTGGCGGTAACTTGCGTAGCGGCTTGGATCGATTTCGCCGCTCTCCACGGCTCCCCGAATCGCACATCCGGGCTCTTGAAGGTGCGTGCAATCGCTGAAGCGGCAGCCATGCGCGCGCCCCTCCATCTCGAGGAAGGCTTGTGCCAGCTCGCGCGGTGCGATCGAACCAAGGCCGAACTCTGCCACGCCGGGGCTATCTATAAGGAAGCCGCCCTCAAAACGATAGAGCCGCGCGGTCGTCGTCGTCTGGCGCCCGAGACCGTGACGTGAGAGCTCCCCGACGGCTGCTTTCCCGCCAAGTGCGCGGAAGATCGTGCTTTTTCCAACGCCCGAAACCCCACACAGGAGCGAGTTATGCTCCTGAAGCATCGCTCGCAACTCTTCGATGTGCTCGCCATGCTTCGGATCCACGACCAGCGTCTGGTACCCGAGACGCGCGTAGAGCCCGTGCCAACGGCGAAGATCGTCGGCCGGCGCGAGGTCTGGCTTCGTGAAAACGACAAGAGCCCCGATCCCTTCCAGCTCGGCGAAGGCCAAGAGCCGGTCCAGGATAGCTGCGCGTGGCGGAGGGTGAGCAAGCGCTGTTACGGTGACGAGGGTGTCGACATTTGCCGCAATCGTTTTCTCGCGGCCATCGGCCGCCCGTCGCGTGAGCGTCGAATGCCGTGGGTCGAGGCGCTCGATCAACACCTGCTCGTCGTCGAGAAGCCGCACGTAGGCGACGTCGCCCGGGACCGGCATAAAGCGTCGCCCGCGCATGCGTCGCAACGCGGCGAGACGCGGAAGCGACTCGTTTTCCAAAGCTACCCAGGCGGAGTTTCGTCCGGTCGAGATGACAAGGCTACGGTAAAGCTCGCTCACGCGCAAGAGCGACGGCCGCTGATGCCTAACAGAGTAGTGGTACCCGAATGAGCGAGCCCATCGTTGTTGCAGTTTTCCCCTCGTTGCCGCAAGCCTTGCCTGCGCTCGAACGTGCACTTTCAGGGCCCGGTGCACCGGACGGGGTTCTCTCGGTACGCCGCTCTGGAGACTCGATTGTGGTCGAATGGGACCCGACTCGGAGCGCGGTCCGTCTCGTGATGGGGGTTATCGACGCTGAGCTGCGCCGATACAACGCCTCCCGTCGCACTGAGCTATTAACTCCGCTTTCGGAGGAGCGGCTTGCCGAGATCGCCGCGGCCGAGCTTCAAGCGCCGGAGATCGGCCCCGATCGTATCCTCGAGCGGCTGCTCGCGCAGGCCGGCCTATGTTGAGCCCTCTGTTCAGTTACCTCAGCGTCACGGATATCATCGATGTCCTCGCAACCTCTGTGCTCATCTACTACTTTCTCCTCCTGATCCGTGGGACTCGCGCCGTCCAGATTCTCATAGGCGTGCTGGTGCTGCTCGCAATCATGGGATTGGCAAACGCCTTTCACCTGTACTTGATGGCGACCATTCTCGACCTGCTCGCAGCTGTGGGCCTCGTCTCGCTCCCAATCATCTTTCAGCCGGAGCTGCGGCGCGCACTCGAGCAGCTCGGTCGCGGTGGCTTCTTTCGAATGGGCATGGACTCGATCGAGTCGAGGCGGACACAGGATCCAACGATTGCGATACTTGCCGAAGCGGCAATACTGTTGTCGCGCAGTCGCGTCGGTGCGCTCATCGTCATCGAACAGCAGAGCGGCCTGAAGGACTTTGTCGAGAGCGGCACGGCGCTCGATGCGCGCCTCTCGGTCGAGCTATTGCTTGCGATCTTCAATACACGCTCTCCACTCCACGACGGGGCCGTACTGGTGCACGCGTCTACCGTGAAGGCGGCCGGGTGTTTCCTGCCGCTCGCGGAGCCGCTCATCGAAGAGCGGCGCGTGGGAACTCGTCACCGCGCGGCGCTCGGCCTCACCGAGCAAACCGACGCGGTGGTGATCGTCGTCTCGGAGGAGACCGGCGCGATCACCATTGCGCGTAACGGAAGACTCACGCGTCCCCTCGAGGAGGAGCAGCGATTGTCGCGGATGCTCCTCGCGATGACGCGCGGGTCACGCGAGCGGCGCGCTCCCGCCGACCTCGTCACCCAACTACGTAGCCGCATCTTCCCGCCGAACCGCCGAGCCTCACGTGCAGATCGTCCGAAAGAACTTCACACTTAAGCTTCTCTCGCTGGCGCTGGCGATTCTCGGATGGGCGTATATTCGCTTCGCAAACAATCCTGCGATCGCTGCGCATTTCAACCAAGAGCTGACCGTGCCCATTACGGCGGTAAACGTGCCGATCGGATACGCCGCGCGGTATACGGAGTCGACTGCCACCATCACCTTCGCGTGGAAGCGCGGAGCGCCGTCGGTCAGTCCTCAGAACGTCAAAGCAGTGCTCGACCTCGCGGGGCGAGGCGCAGGCGTCTACAACGTTCCAGTCGAGCTCGTCGCGCCCGATGTCGCGGTTCAGAGCCTGAGCCCTGCCTCCGTGACCCTCACCTTAGAGCGGATCGGCCAGCGGCTGGTGCCCGTCGTCGTCAACTACGTGGGGAGCCGCGAGCCCGGAATCGTTGTGAGCGAGGATCTCCTGACTCCCGAGACGGTAAGCGTGAACGGTACGAGCGGCCCGCTCTCGCAGGTAGTGGAAGTGCGAGCGGACGTGCCGATGCCCTCATCGCCAAGGACCTTTGATGAGATGGTGCGACCAATTCCGGTCGACGCATCGGGCCGCGAGGTCGAGGGACTGCAAATCGCTCCCGACCTGGTGCGCGTCCATGTCGACTTCGTGTCGGCGCAATCGGCAACGTGAGACTGTTCGGTACCGACGGCGTTCGCGGGGTCGCGAATGCCGATCTCACGCCCGAGCTCGCTTTTCACATCGGTCGTGCGGGCGCAAGCATTCTGGCTCGTAGCAGCGACCGGCATAAGCCCGTAATCGTCGGTCGCGATACGCGGCTCTCAGGAACGATGCTCGAGGCCGCGATCGTCGCCGGGATAACGTCGGTTGGCCGGAACGTGCTCTCGATCGGCGTCGTACCAACCCCCGGCGTCGCCTGCGTAACGGTTCGGGAAGGTGCTGCCGCGGGAGTGATGATCAGCGCCTCTCACAATCCGATTGCGGACAATGGAATTAAGTTCTTCGGGAACGATGGATTCAAGTTACCCGACGCGCTGGAAGACGAGATCGAGGCGCTTATCGACGCGCAAGGCCTCGCTCGCCCCATCGGCACCGAGATCGGCATCGCACGTGTCGCCCAGAACCTCGTTCGGCACTATTACCGCCGGTTGCAAGAGACCGGTACGAGTCTCGCCGGACTTCACGTGGTTGTGGACGCCGCCTTCGGCGCAGCATACGCGATAGCACCATACGTATTGCGTAAGCTCGGCGCAACCGTGACGGAGCTTCACTGCGAGGATGACGGAGCGCGCATCAACGTCGGCTGTGGTGCAACCGATCTGAGAGCGCTTCGAGCGAAGATGAAGGAGGTAGACGGGAACCGCGCGATCGGCGTCGCGTTCGACGGCGACGCGGATCGTGCGCTTTTCGTCGACGAGGTAGGCGAGGTCGTTACCGGTGACCACGTGCTCTTTGCCCTAGCGCGCCGCTTGCAAGGGCAGGGCGAGTTGACCGGTGAGAGCGTCGTCGGCACCGTTATGACGAACATCGGCGCGGAGCGCGCGCTGGAGCGACATGGAATCCGATTGCTGCGAGCCGCGGTCGGCGATCGATACGTGCTCGAGATGATGCGCAGCGGTGGACACGTGCTCGGCGGCGAGCAGTCGGGACACGTGATCGACCTCAGGCAGAATACGACTGGTGACGGCCCCATGACGGCGGTCCTGCTCCTGAGCCTGGTGGCCGAGAGTGGCTCGACCCTTCACGAGCTCGTGCAGGAGGTCGTAGTAGCGCCCCAGGTTCTGCTCAACGTGGCTACGCGACGGCGCGAGGCGCTTGAAGCAGCCGCCGTCGCTCAGGCGATCTCCCGTGCGGAGGCCGCCCTCGAG
>JASHTE010000088.1 GCA_030040695.1 Vulcanimicrobiota bacterium
CCCGCGATCGCCGCCGGGAATTGCTTTATCTTGAAACCGTCGGAGCGCGATCCTTCGGCCTCGCTCTTGATCGCGAAGCTGCTGCAGGATTCGGGCTTGCCGGACGGCGTGCTCAACGTCGTTCACGGCGACAAGGTTGCGGTCGACGCGCTACTCGCGCATCCGCGCATCAATGCGATTTCGTTCGTCGGCTCGACGCCGATCGCGCGTTACATCTACGAGACCGCAGCGAAGAGCGGCAAGCGGGTCCAGGCGCTGGGCGGTGCAAAGAATCATCTCGTCGTCATGCCCGATGCAGATCTCGATGCGGCAGCCGACGCGCTCGTCTCGAGCGCATATGGTTCGGCGGGGCAGCGCTGCATGGCGATCTCCGCCTGCGTGAGCGTCGGAGACGTATCGGAACCGTTGATGCAACGCATCGTCGAGCGCATCGGAAAGCTCAAAGTCGGCGCCGGTCACGACGCCGCCAACGACATGGGCCCGGTGGTGACGCCCGCCGCACGCGATCGTATCCTCGGCTATATCGAGAGCGGCGTGAAAGAGGGCGCGAAGCTGATCGCCGACGGGAGAACGCTGCGCGTGCAAGGGTACGAGGAGGGCTTCTTCATCGGCCCGACGCTCTTCGACGCCGTCACACCGAAGATGTCGATCTACCGCGATGAGATCTTTGGACCCGTGCTCGTGAACGTTCACGCGAAGTCGCTCGACGAAGCACTCTCGATCGTCAACGCGAACCCGTACGGGAACGGAACGTCGATCTTCACCCGCAGCGGTGCGGCGGCGCGCACGTACCAGACGGAGGTGCAGGTGGGAATGATCGGCATCAACGTGCCGATTCCGGTGCCCGTCGGCTACTACAGCTTCGGCGGCTGGAAAGCCTCGCTCTTTGGTGACTTGCACGTCTACGGCCCGGACAGCTTCCGCTTCTACACGCGTGGCAAGGTGGTGACGACGCGCTGGCACGAGAGCAACGCCGGAATGAATCTCGGGTTCCCGACGCATAAATGAAGATCGCGTCGGTCCTTCGACTCCGCTCACTTCGTTCGCTGCGCTCAGGATGACAGAGCAAAACACATCACCTATGGCGTTTCCTGGCAAGGCAATACAGAAAGAGTTGTCGGACCGCGAGGTGTTCGTCGAGGCGAATCGTTGCCTCTACTGCTACGACGCGCCGTGCACGCGCGCGTGTCCGACGCACATCGACATTCCGCGCTTCATCGCACAGATCGCCGACGGCAACGTCAAGGGGAGCGCGCGAACGATTCTCGAGGCCAACCCGATGGGCGCGTCGTGTGCGCGCGTCTGCCCGGTGGAAGAGCTGTGTGAGGGCGCCTGCGTTTACAACACGGAGAGCGAGACGCCGATTCGAATCGGCGACTTGCAGCGCTACGCAACCGACGAGCTGCGTGAATCGGGCGTGCAGCTGTTCGAACCCGGGCCGCCGACGGGAAAGCGTGTTGCGATCGTCGGCGGCGGCCCCGCGGGGCTCTCGACAGCGCGCGAGCTCAGGCGCTTCGGCCATGCTGTGACGATCTTCGAGGCGCACGACGAGCTCGGCGGGCTGAACACCTACGGCATCGTTCCTTTTCGCCTCGCCGGCGACGTTGCGCTCTGGGAGGCGCAGCAAGTAGTCGACCTCGGCTGCGACGTGCGCACCGGTGTGCGCGTCGGCGAGGGTGTCTCTGCGGCTGCGCTCGTCGACGAGTACGACGCGGTCGTCCTCGCATGCGGCATGGGCAGCGTGCCGAAACTCGGCATTCCCGGTGAAGAGCACATCTGGGATGCGATCGAGTTTATCGAACGCGCGAAGACGACGCGTGCCGCTCCCGGCCTGGGCAACCGCGTCGCGGTGATCGGTGCCGGTAATACCGCGATCGACGCGCTGACGTGCGCGAAGCGGCTCGGCGCCGAACGCGTGACGATGTACTACCGGCGGGGAGAGGCGAACATGTCGGCCTACGGGTTCGAGTACGATTTCGCGAAGGAAGAGGGCATCGAGTTTCGCTTCTTCTGCGCGCCCAAGCGCGTGATTGCCGAGAACGGCAGCATCGCCGGGCTCGAGCTCGCCCGCACGAACGGCGAAGGCTCCTTCGTCGAGCCGTGCGACACGGTGATCAGCGCGATCGGGCAGAGCCGTCTTATTTCCTCTATAGAAGCGCTCGGCGTCGAGCACGACGGCGGGGTCGTCCGCGTCGACGACGCAATGCGGACGACGCGCGAGGGCATTTTCGCGGCAGGTGATTGCATCTTCGAGAAGGGCGCGCGCGAAGCGATGGTGGTGGAAGCGGCGGAGCAGGGGAAAATCGCGGCCTCGTCCGTCAACGAGTATCTCGGCGGTCCCTCGACTCTGCTCGCTAACGCTCGCTACGCTCGGGATGACAACGTTAACAATGGAGTATAGCAGCGATGGCTGAGCTTTCTACGAATCTCGCAGGGATCAAGAGCCCGAACCCGTTTTGGCTGGCGTCGGCGCCGCCGACGAACAGCGGCTACCAAGTGCAGCGCGCCTTCGAGCAAGGCTGGGGCGGCGCGGTTTGGAAGACGCTCGGCACGCCCATCGTCAACGTGACGTCGCGTTTCGCCGGATTCAACTATCGCGACTACCGGATGGTCGGGATGAACAACATCGAGCTCATCACCGATCGGCCGCTCGACGATAACTTGAAGGAGATCGCCGAGTGCAAGAAGGTGTTTCCGGACCGCGCAATCGTCGCGTCGCTCATGGAAGTGTGCGAGCAGAAGCCTTGGCACGATCTCGTCAAGCGCGTGCAGGAGGTTGATATCGACGGCTTCGAGCTCAACTTCGGCTGCCCGCACGGAATGAGCGAGCGCGGGATGGGCTCCGCGGTCGGGCAGCACCCAGACCTCATCGAGCGCGTCACGACCTTCGTCAAGGAAGTGGCGCGCGTTCCCGTGATCGTAAAGCTGACGCCGAACGTCACCGACGTGCGCTTCTCCGCGCGCGGTGCGGCACGAGGCGGCGCCGATGCGATCAGCCTCATCAACACGATCAACAGCGTGATGGGCGTCGACCTCGACTCGTGGAAGCCGATTCCGCAGGTTGATGGAAAGAGCTCGCACGGCGGATACTGCGGGCCGGCGGTGAAGCCGATCGCGCTCAACATGGTGAGCGACTGCGCGCGCGACGCCGACGTCGGCATTCCCATCTCCGGGATCGGCGGCGTCGAGACGTGGCGTGACGCGGTGGAGTTCATGCTCCTCGGTGCGACCAACGTTCAGGTCTGCACCGCCGTGATGCACCAAGGCTTCCGCATCGTTCGCGAGATGATCGACGGGCTCAACGACTACCTCGATGCGAAAGGCTTGCGTGCGGCGAGCGAGCTCGTCGGCAAGTCGCGCGACACGATCACCACCTGGGAGAACCTCAACCTCAACTACAAGATCGTCGCCGAGATTGATCAGTCCCGCTGCATCCACTGCAACAAATGCTACATCGCCTGCGAAGATGCGGCCCACCAGTGCATCGACCGCGTTGCGCGCGCCGGCAACGGGACGTACGATCTCGTCGTGGACGCCGAGCACTGCGTCGGCTGCAACCTCTGCATGATGGTCTGCCCGGTCGACTGCATCGACATGATCCGCGTCGACAAAGGCGTCCCCGCCCAGAGTTGGAAGGAGAGAAGTGCCGCTAATGCTTTGTCATCCGGAGCGTAGCGGCGAAGCCGCGGCGTCGAGGACCGACGCGATGACCGTTCGCGGCCGTTCGACTTCGCACTCGCTCACGCTCGTGCTACGCTCACCATGACAATACTATGAGTACCCTGATCAAGGGCGGGACCGTCGTTACCGCCGTCGACACCTACCCCGCGGACATACTAATTGAAGGCGAGCGGATCAGCGCGATCGGGCGCGGCCTGCAAAACGGCAAGCACGACACGATCGACGCGAGCGACGCCTACGTTTTCCCCGGCGGCATCGACCCGCATACGCACTTGGACATGCCCTTCGGCGGCACCGTCACCGCCGATGACTTCGAGAGCGGGACGCGTGGCGCGGCGATGGGCGGAACGACGACGATCGTCGACTTCGCGCTTCACACGCGCGGGGATTCTCTGCTCAATGCCGTCAAGAAGTGGCACGAGAAGGCGTCGGGCAAGGCGGTGATCGATTACGCCTTTCACCTGACGATCGCCGACGGGCGCGACGAGACGATGGCGGAGATCCCGAAGATGATCTCGGAGCAGGGCGTCAACTCGTTCAAAGTCTTCATGGCGTACAAACACGTACTCTACGTCGACGACGAGACGATCTTCAAGACCCTGCAAGCGTGCCGCGACGCGGGCGGCCTCGTGCAGGTGCATGCGGAGAACGGCGACGTGATCGAGGTCATCACGAAGCAAGCCTTGGCCGAAGGAAAGACCGCGCCGAAGTGGCATGCGCTGACGCGCCCGGTCGAGTGCGAGGGCGAGGCGACGCACCGCGCGATTCGCCTGGCCGAGATCGCGGGCGCACCGCTCTACGTCGTGCACGTCTCCTCGGCGATGGCCGCCGACGCGATCAGCGACGGCCGAAAGCGCGGCCTGCCCATCTACGGAGAGACTTGCCCGCAGTATCTCGTCTGCGATTTCAGCGATTACGAGCGGCCGGATTTCGAGGGCGCAAAGTACGTGCTCTCGCCACCGATTCGCGAGAAGTGGAATCAAAGCGTCTTGCTGCACAAGCTCAAGAACATGGAGTTGCAGAGTTTCGGCTCCGACCATTGCTCGTTCAATCTCTGCGGGCAAAAGGAGCTCGGCAAGAACGACTTCTCGAAGATTCCCAACGGCGCTCCGACGATCGAGGATCGCCTCGCGATTCTCTACGAGGTCGGCGTCAATGGCGGCGTGCTCGGCCTCAACGCCTTCGTCGCGCTCGGCTCCACGAATCCCGCGAAGCTCTTCGGCCTCTTTCCGCGCAAAGGCACGATCGCCATCGGGAGCGATGCCGACATCGTCGTGTGGGATCCGAAAGCGAAGCGAACCATCTCGGCGAAGACGCACCACATGAACGTCGACAACAGCGTCTTCGAAGGCATGACGGTGACGGGCCGCCCGCGCTATGTGTTCTCACGTGGCACGATGGTTGCGGAAGGCGAGACGTTCGTCGGCAAAAAGGGCGCCGGCAAACACATCAAGAGCGATAGGTTCTATCCGGTGCAATTATGATATTCGGTCCTTCGACTTCGCTCACTTCG
>JASHTE010000089.1 GCA_030040695.1 Vulcanimicrobiota bacterium
GATCGGGAACAGTCTTCACCGCGCGCCCTCGAGCGAATGCCGGCACGCGCAATCGGCGCCGGCGGGAATTTTCTCGACGATGCGCGCGATCGCTCCCTTCATGCGCTCGTTGTTACGCGTGAAGACCTGCATCACTTCATGGTGTGAAACCGGCGGTATGCCCTCGAGCCCCACATCATAATCGGTGATGAGCGAGATGTTCGCGTAACACATCGACAGCTCGCGCGCGAGATACGCCTCGGGATACTGCGTCATGTTGATCACTTCCCACCCTTGGCTCTGAAACCACTTCGATTCCGAACGCGTGGAGAAGCGCGGCCCTTGGCAGACGACGACCGTGCCACGCTCGTGCGTCTCGACGCCGAGTGAGCGCAGGGCGTCGATTGCAATCGAGCGCAGCGTCGGGCAGTAGGGGTCGGCGAAGCTGACGTGCGTCGTAATCGGCCCATCGAAGAAGGTGTCTCGCCGGCCCGTCGTGCGATCGACGAGCTGATCGGCGACGACCATCGATCCCGGCTTCACGTGCGGCGCCAGCGAGCCGCTCGCTGTGGGTCCGATGATGTGCGTCACGCCGAGCATCTTCATCGCGTACAAGTTCGCTCGATAATTGATGACGTGTGGCGGAAATCGGTGATCCTTGCCGTGGCGCGGCAAGAAGGCAACGCGTCGCCCGGCGACCTCGCCGAGTGCAACGCGATCGCTCGGAGCCCCATAGGGCGTCTCGATCCAGGTTTCGCGTGCATCCTCGATCAACGAATAGAATCCCGAACCGCCGAAAACGCCGATGTCGGCGCGCTCCATCGTCTCCATAACGGCGGCGCTTTTCGAGGTATCGTTGACTTCCCCTCGAAGCAGCGCAGATGCGCCGACTGCTCTGCACGCTGCTCGCCGTCTCGGTGCTCGGCGGGTGCGCGCGTGTCGCGCAGACGTCGGCGGGCGAACGTGAGCCGTGGACGCTGCCGCACGTACTGCGCATCGCCGACATCTCCGATCCCGATCATCTGAACCCATACCTCTCGGAGATGGACCTCGTCTACGATCTCTCCTCGCTCATCTATTCGTATCTCGTCATCGCCGACGACCGTGGAATGCTGACCGGCGATCTCGCCACGCAGGTGCCGAGCCTCGCGAATGGCGGCATCTCGCGCGACGGGCTGACCTACCTCTATCACCTGCGCCGCGGAGTCTTTTGGCACGACGGCGTGCTCTTCACGGCACACGACGTCGTCGCGTCGTGGCGAGCGATCGTCGATCCCCACAACAACACGCTCTTTCGAGAGGGCTACGATGACGTCGCCTCCATCGATGCGCCGGACGACTATACGGTCGTCGTCCACCTGCGTTCGCGCGACGCGGCGTTCGTCTCACAGTTCTTCGCGCCGCTGCAAGAGGGCGGGAAGCCGATCCTCCCCGCTCACGTCATCGAGAAGGACGCCGACTTCAATCGGAGCGCGCTCGACAGCGACCCGGTCGGCACCGGTCCGTTTCGGTTTGTGAGCTGGCAACGCGGTAGCGAGATCGTGCTCGAGCGCAATCCGCGCTACTTCAAAGGCGTGCCGCGTCTCGATCGCGTCGAGCTGCACGTAATCCCCGACGACCAAACGATCGCGACGGAGATGCGCGCGCACCACCTCGACCTCATCGTCTCTGCGGGGGGCGCTCTCTACAACGTCTATCGTTCCTTTCCCGGCGTCGTGACGGAGCTACATCCGTGGAATGCCCAGGAAGTCTTGATGATCAACGGCCGCAAGCCCGGCCTCGGCGACGTTACCGTGCGGCGAGCGATCGCCGATGCGATAGACTACGACGCACTTATCCGCAAAGTCTCGCACGGAACCGGCGAGACCGCTTATAATACGCTTCCGCCGACGGCGATCGGGTACGAGAAGCTTCCGCCGCACGTGTACGATCCCGCACTCGCGAACCAGCTGCTCGACGCTGCGGGATGGGTGCGCGGCAGCGACGGCATTCGCAGCCGCGGCGGCGTGCGGCTCGCCTACTCACTCGCGTTGATCGCGGGAGCGACGAATCTCGCCGACATCGCGATCGAGATACAGCAGGACTTGCAAGCGATCGGTATCGAGGTTGCCCTGCGCACCTATCCGTACGACGCGATTTTCTTGCCGACCGGACCGCTCTACTCGGGCACCTACGATCTTGCGGTCTACTCGACGACGCTGCAATGGGATCCCGACGTTCACGTGTACGTCGGTTGCAACGAGGCCTACCCGAAGGGAGACAACATCTCAGGCTACTGTAACCCGGCGCTCGATGCGCTCGAATACGCAGGCTTGCAGACGAACGACCCACGCCGGCGCGCGGCGATCTACCGTCGTGCGAGCGGCATCATGTGGGACACCGTCTCCTACCTACCGCTGTACGAGCTGCGCCGCCTCATCGTGCGCTCTCCCGATTTGCGGAGCTTCAGCACGAACCCGACGGCGACGCCCTGGTGGAACGCCTGGCAGTGGGACATCTAGGGATTCGCAACCTGCACTTGCCCTAATATGAAGTCCCTCGACTCCGCTCGCTGCGCTCCCTACGCTCGGGATGACAAGAACTATCTGTTAA
>JASHTE010000090.1 GCA_030040695.1 Vulcanimicrobiota bacterium
GGCGCTCATGGAGGTGCTGATTGCGCGCCACGCCGGCATCGACTGGGACGGGAGCGCGAAGCGCCTCGACCAAATCGGTCGCGAAACTGCTGCGTGGCTCGTCGCGACGTGGCTCTCCTCCGCGCAGCCTCTGCCACGCTGGAATCCCGACAACGAGCAGGTGGATTTCGTCGACTACGCAGGCCTAACGCTACAAATCTACGGCGAGTTACTCCGAGCGCAACAAGTGGGATACGTCAAACTTCCCAGCGCGATGTTGACGGCAATCGACCAACGCATCGAAGGGCTTACGCCCGAGGAGGTCGAGGGTGACCGCTCTCAGATCACGTTTCGCGAGACCTTCCTCAACGAGCAGTTGCAGGATCAGGTTTCGGTCCGCACGGTTAGCTTTGCCATGCTGCCTTCGGCGCTCTACTGCACGGTCGAATATCTCAAGTACCTCCGCGGCGTGAACGCTCCTCGTGAGCGCATGGCGCCGATCGCTCGCATCGCCGGCACCATGTTGACGACTGCGCGGAATCTCTCAACCGACACGAGCTTCGATCGCTTCGCACCCGCCGAGGCGGCCTTCTTCTTGAGCGCATTTGACACCGTTGGATCGAAGCCTTGAACGTTCTCTTCGGCGCTGACCGACTGTTGCGCCCGATTTGGCGCGCGGCGATCTTTTTCGCCCTGGGAGAGTGGGTGCTGCTCCCCTGGGTGGAACGCTTAGATACGGCATGCGCCAAGGCGCTGCACATTTCGCCGGGGCTCACAGCCGCAGCCACTGCGCTCAGCGAAGTAACGATCAACTTCCTCATCGCGCTTATCTGCACGGGGATATTCGCGCTCTACGAACGACGCCGTGTCGACAGCTACGGCCTACCGGTGAATCAAGCGTTCCGCGCGCGCATGTGGGAAGGCTTCGCGGCGGGCGTTGCGATGGCGGGCATCGTTGCGCTGGGCATGGTGCTTCTCGGTGGCATGCAGATCCACGGGCTCGCGATGATGGGAAGCGCGCTCGCCGTCTCCGCGCTTGCGTGGTTCGGCGCGAACATCTGCGTCGGCATCTCGGAAGAGTTCTGGTTTCGCTCCTACTTTCTGCAGACGCTCTGGAAGAGTCTAGGATTCTGGCCGGCTGCGAGCACGATCGCCCTGATCTTCGCCGCAGACCACTATTTCTTCAAGGCCGGCGAGAACATCCGGGACGTCATCACGCTCGTCTCACTCAGCCTGCTCATGTCGTACACGGTCTTGAAGACGGGAACGCTCTGGTTTGCCGTCGGCTTCCACATCGCGTTCGACTATATGCAGCTTTTTGTCATCGGAACACCGAACGGCTCGCGGATTCCGGCGGGCCATTTGCTGGATGTAACGTTCAGCGGCCCCACGTGGATCACGGGCGGCGTGCTCGGCACCGAGGCGAGTTTCCTCATGTATCCGCTGATCGCGCTGCTGTGGATTTACGTATGGTGGCGCTTCAGAGCGGCGACGATGTGTTCGACTAATGGGCCGCCGCCGTGACCGGCGTCACCCGCTATCTGAAGCTCGCTCCCCGGCCAACGTCTGTGCAACTCCCATGGGATTTGCAGCGGGCTGCTTACGTCATATCGCCCGTGAATGAGCGTGCCGGGGATTGTGCCCAAGGAGGGGGCGTCGCGCAGGAGCTGACCGTCCTCAAGGAACGCAGCGTTTCTCCAGTAGTGCGTTACGATTCGTGCAAAGCGAAGCCGAAAATCAAGGTCAAGGAAGCGCGGGTTTGGCCCGTAGCCCGGAACGAGTGAGACGTGGCTCTCCTCCCAGGCGCACCACTCGGCAGCAGCGGCGGCATTGACTGAGGGATCGTCGTGGAACAAGAGCTCACTATATGCATCGACGATCGGCAGGCCACGAAGCGACGGGGGAACGTGCGAGGCAAACCTCTCCCACTGCTCCGGGAAGATACACCTGACGCCGGACGTTATCCATTCAACCTCGCGGCGCGACGTCGTCGTCACGCACGCGAGAACCAAACTCGCAACGCGTTCAGGATGCGCTTGCGCATAGGCGAG
Organism: Vulcanimicrobiota bacterium; assembly: GCA_030040695.1. GTDB lineage: Bacteria > Vulcanimicrobiota > Vulcanimicrobiia > Vulcanimicrobiales > Vulcanimicrobiaceae > Tyrphobacter. The sequence continues at coordinate 2,031 of JASHTE010000090.1, forward strand.
CGCCAGAGTGCTGCCCCATGACGCGCCGAGGACGAGCCAGCTCTCAACGGAGAGGTGGGCACGGAGCAACTCAAGATCGCGGATGAGATGCCGTGTCGTATTTCTCTCCAGCTGGGACCGCTCGCGCAAGATAGGTCGGCTGCGCCCGCATCCGCGCTGGTCGAACAATACAATCCTATAAGCCTCTGGGTCGAAGAAACGCCGCGCGCTCGGCGTAGATCCTGCACCCGGCCCCCCGTGGAGGTAGACGGCCGGCTGCCCCTTTGGATTGCCGCTGCATTCCCAATAGATGAGACTATCGTCGCCCACATCAAGGAGCCCCTGATCGTAAGGCTCGATGTCAGCGTACATCGTGCGTCGTTCTACGTGTGTTGCGGCAGCGGTACGGGGTGCGTGCCGATCGGATAGCCGGAGAAAACCGTAAGCACGAGGACGCAAGCGGCGTTGCCGGTGGCGGTAAGCGTGTCGCCGCTGCGGATGACGAAGGGCGTCGCGGGATCGGTCATCGTGATCGTCGCGCCGTCGGTAGCATTGCCGTGGTTGTCGACGTGCAGGTCGCAGGTCGCGTTCGCATCCGCGTCGGTGTTCGTGACGCCGATCACTTCGTATACCGCATCGTCCCCGTCGGCGTTCTTCGGCGCGGTAATGCCGGTGACATCGACGACCCAACGATCGAGCCGCGGAATCACCGCTTGCGCGTCCGCTCTATGAGGCGAGAAACCAACAGCCAAGCCCAGTGCCACAAGAGCGACGAGAGCAAACGGGACCTTCATGACGCCTCTATCTTAGAGAGCCTCGAGAGGCTTCCCTCGACTTCGCTCGTTTCACTCGCTGCGCTCGGGATGACAAAGGCCGGCCCGCAGCGGCGAACATCTCCGCTGCTTCGCTCGCTACGACGCTCTGGAAGAGAAGGCAAGCCCAGTGTCGGTGACGGCGCGCGTGTGGTACGTCTCGTCGTTTGCGAGTGCCGTCATCGGGAAGAGATGGCGATAAAGATGGTAGTTGATGTAGAAGTCGCGTGGGAACCCGGTGCCGGTGTAGAACGGCTCGGGCCAGGTGCCTTCGGCGTTCTGATGCTCGCGCAGATACTGCACGCCGAGCACGCACGCGGGATGCGAATGCATGCCCGCGGCTTGAAACGAGAGCACCGCCCATGCGGTCTGTGATGACGTGCTGTTGCCCACGCCCGCGAACGACTCGTCGACGTACGTGTGGCAGGTTTCCCCCCACCCGCCGTCGCTGTTTTGCCTCGCCACGAGCCACTCAATCGCGCGCGCAACCATGTCGTTGCCGGTGCGCAGCGCAGTAAGCGCCATGATCGTGCACCACGTTCCGTAGACGTGATTGACGCCCCAACGCCCGAACCAGTTTCCACGCTTCTTCTGCATTTCGCGCAGATAGGCGAGCCCGCTCGCAACGGAAGGATCGCTCTCGTCGCTGCCGAGTCCAGCGAGCATCTCAAGCACGTGCGCGGTGACGTCCTCCGTCGGCGGATCGATAAAGGCGCCGAAGTCCGCGAACGGCAGGCGATAGAGCAGCTCGCGGTAGTTGTCACGATCGAACGCTGCCCACGCGCCGTTCGAAGAGCGCATCGCGACCACCCACGTGCGCGCGCGCTCGACGGCGCTGCGAACTTCGTCCACTTCGCCGCCGCTCAAGAGCGCGAGCACGACGAGTGCGGTGTCGTCGATGTCCGGATAGATGTCATTGTGGAACTCGAATGCCCAGCCGCCGCACTCCGTGACACCGGGACAGCGTATCTGCCAGTCGCCGCCGCCCGAGATTTGCTCGTCGAGCAGCCACTGTATGGCGCGCGTCATTGCCGGATGCGACCGCGGCACGCCGGCTGCGCGTAACGCAAGAATCGCCCACGCGGTGTCCCACACCGGTGACATGCACGCCTGCAGTCGCCAGCCGTTCGCCTCGTCACGCAATGCGAACCCGTCGAGCCCCGCGATCCCTTTGCGCATCACCGGATGCTCGATCGAAACTCCCTCGAGATTGAGCGCGATGAGCGAATACACCCACGGCGGCTGAATGCCGCCCCATCCGCCGTCTGCCTCTTGCCGATCGATGACCCATTGCGCGAGCTTCTTGCGTGCCCTCTCTCTTCCGGGCTTCACCGGGGAGTGCTCGTAGAGCTTCAAGAGCTTGTCGAGCCACCAGAAAAATCCGGAGCCTTGGACGCGATGCATCTCGTCCTCGGTTCCATCAACGACGATCTCGTTGAGCGGAATGCCGAGATCGCGCAACGGGCGATGCGAGATGACGATCGCGAGCGGTGCGACGGTGCCGCGCGCCCAACATGCATAGTCGTAGAGATTGAACGGAATCGAGGGCGGCAAGAAGACCATCTCCGGAGGCATCGTCGGAATACCGTCCCACGGATACTTGCCGAAGAGTGCGAGCCAAATCTTCGTGAAGACGCGTGCACGTGCCACGCCGCCGAGACTCTGAATCACGCGCAGCGCCTTGCGCATCGGCTCGGCTTCCGGACTCATGCCGAGCACTTTCAGCGCCGCGTAGGCTTCGATCGTCGTGCTGAGATCGGCGGGCGCCTCGTAGTAGAGCGCCCAGGAACCGTCTTCGCGCTGGTTGCGTAGAATGTGCGCGATGGCACCCTCGCGGATCGGCTCGACGGAGACCCCCAGGAAGCGCATGAGCAGCACATGCTCCGCGGTCATCGTCACGTTCGTCTCGAGCTCGCCGAACCACCAACCGACGGGATTCTGCCGTTCGAGAAGCCAGTCGACAGCCTGGGTCACGGAGCCGCGGGTCTGCGTCGCTTCCATATCGGGGGCACGCCTTTCGACTCCGTGCGTCTAGGGTTCCTTGGTGAGGGATCGGGCTGCGGCAATGCCCGAGCGCACCGCCGATTCCATCGTGTCCGGCCATCCCGTTGCCGTCCACGCTCCGGCAACTGCGACGTTTGCGAATGCCGTCCGCGGACCCGGACGTTGCAGCGCCGCCGGTGCGGAAAACGTAGCTTCGACATTGCGCGTCACGGCAGAATGCTCCAACGTCGCGTCGCGAAGAGCGGGCAGCGCCGCGCGTACCTCCTCCCACGCGAGCTCTATGAGCTCGTCGGTGGTGCGACGCAGGTACTCGTCTGCAGCGCTCATGCTGCAGCACAGATACGCTTCACCTTTGCGAAAAACCCATTGCACCGGCGAGTCGACAAGGGCGGCGAAGCTCGGGATGACGAGCTTGGCTCTCTCGCGGGCAGCGACGGTGCTCTCATGCCCCTGCGCATATCGTAAGTGGACGTCGATGATCGGATGGGGCGTGAATGCGTCGAGGGGCGGGAGCGCGTAGCGCGCGGGATCGCCGAGCAGGCGCAGTAACTGCGGCGGCGTGAGCGCGAGCACGAAGGCGTCGTACTCGTGCCGCTCTCCAGAGGTCGTCGTGAGCGCACGCACGTGCCGCGTGCTCTCGTCGAGCTCGAGCGAGGCGACCGACGTCGCACGATGGACGCGCGCCAGACGACGTGCCGCGGCTTCGGAAATCTTTGCGAGCGGCACGGTTGCGTAACCGAAACGCGCCGCTCCCGCCTCGCTCAAGAAAGCCGTGCGTAGGGTAAAGAGCGCCTCGCGCGCATCCATCTCCTCGAGCGAGACGTTCAAAGCCGGGACGAAGAACGGGCGCCAGAAGACGCGGACGGCCTCCTCGCCCTGTTGCTCGCGCTGCAGCCATTGCGCGAACGACTCGTCGCTTACGCGACCGTTGCGCGATGCCGCAGCGAGCGCGCGAGCGATCTCGATCTTCGAACGCATTCCCAGGTGTCCGAATCGCAAGAACGAGCCCAGCAGATGCCAGGGTGCGGGAAGCGGCGCCGCCCGCAGCATCGAGGTCGTGCCGTCACGATCGATAACGAGCGCCTCGAAGCGCCTCTGCAGGTGCAGGTGCTCTCCCATGCCCGTGCGCTGCACGAAGCGCAGAAACTCGCTGCAGCATCCAAGGAAAACGTGCTGCCCGTTGTCGACCTCGACGCCGTCGATCTCGAAGCTCGTTGCGCGACCGCCGAGGAGGCGACTGCGCTCAAAGAGCTCGACCTCGTGGCCTGCTTCGGCAAGATCGTATCCGGCGGCAAGCCCAGCGAGGCCGCCGCCGACGATCGCGACCCTTAGCGCTCTACCTGAGGGCAAGCCAGGACTGCAGCACGACGCGTAGCTTCTCTCGCGCCGAAAGCGAGACGCGCTCCCGCAGCGGTCGCGCGGGGTCCTCGACGATCCGATCGAGGATACCGCGATAGATGCCCGCCATCGAGCGGACGCAGACGCCGGCGCGCCGCGGAATATAATGTACGACGTCGAGACCGGTAGAGTAGAGCTCGAGCGCACGCGCCGCCTCGAAGCCGACGAGCTCGCGCCAACCATTCGCGGCGTTACCCGCTTGTAATGACTCGCGCGTCACCCCGAAACGCTCGCGGTCCTCGCGAGGAAGGTAGACGCGCCCCATTGCGGCGTCCTCGCGAACGTCGCGCAACACGTTGATGAGCTGGAGCGAGATGCCGAGTTCTTCTGCTCGATCGAGCGCGAGAGCGTCACTGTAGCCGAAGATGCGCACGCACATCCGGCCCACGATCGCGGCCACGAGTCTGCAATAGGATCGCAGCTCCTCCCAGGTTGCATACTCGCGCGGCTCGACGTCCATCTCGACGCCGTCGATCAAGCCCTGAAGCTCGACTTCCGGGATGCCGAAGCGCTCGACGGCTCGCGAGAGCACGTGCATCACCGGGTCTTCGTAATCGCCGCGCATGCAACGGCGCACGCGCTCTCGTTGCGCCGCGAGACGCGCGGAGAGATTCTCCCGCGAGCGGCGCTGATCGTCGACCTCGTCGTCGATTTCACGCGCGAAGGCGTAGAGCGCGTAGATCGCGATGCGCTGCTCGGGCGGCAACGAGATGAAGCCCCAATAGAAGTTCTTTGCCTCCGCCCGCGTGACGGCGGCGCAGTAACTCTCGGAGAGCTCGATATCGAGTCCGTTCTCGTTCCCAACCAGGTCGTAGCCGCGCTCTTCAAGCATTGGCAGTCCTTCGACTTCGCGCCTTCGGCGCTACGCTCAGGATGACAAGGCTCAGCAACGCTGCCTTCTGGTACATCGAGACGCGAGGGCGCGAGAGATCACTGCGGTAGTGCGCGCGTTCGACTGCCCGCACGATCGCGAGGCCACCGAGGCGATAGAGTGAGAGCTGCCGCTGCAGCGGGCGAGGTGCGATCCGCTCGAGCTCGCATCCCGATGCGAGCAATGCTTTCGCACGCTCGCAGTGCGAACGCACCGCGCCGGCAATGCCTTGCGAGCGCACCTCCGACTGCACGAGGTAGCTGCGTCCTTTCTGCTCGTCCCACGTGACGTCTTGGGCGAAGTTCGCCAGCTGTAAGCCGATGCAGACATCGTCGGAGAGCCTTTCCGTCTGCGCGTTCGAGATGCCGAAAACCCCCAGCACCATTCGCCCGACAGGCGCCGCAGAATACGTACAGTACTCGCGCAGCTCCTCCCATGTCTCGTAGCGCCGTCCATCCTGATCGCGGACGTTCGCCTCGATCAAATCCTCAAACGGTTTCGACGAGAGCCCATAGTGCCTCACCGTGTCGCGCAGCGCAACGAGGACGGGGTGCACCGGAGCCTCTCCCGCGAAGAGCGCCCGCACCTGCGCCTGCCAAAGGCCGAGGCGTTCGCGCGCGTCCTCACCGCTCTCGTCGCCGAAATCGTCGGTCGTGCGGCAATATGCATAGACGCGCATAAGGTCCGCTCGGAGCCGGCTCTTCCTCGGCAGGCCCGAGACGATGAGAAAATTCTCGTAGTGCTTGCGCGTCAGCAACCTGCAATACGCGTCCGCCGCTTGGAGCTCGGAGAATTCACTCACAGGCGGTCCCTCGACTCCGCTCCACTCCGCCCGGGATGACAAGAGCGCAATCTCGGAGTTGCCTTGAGCTCCGCTACGCTGCGTGCGCCGATGCAGAACATTGCGATGCGTATCGTCGTCGTGAGCTCCCAGGCAAGCTCTTCCGCTCGCTCCTCACTCTCTGCGGCGCGGCGCAAGAACGCTCCGGCGATCCCCACGAGATCGGCACCAAGAGCGATCGCCTTCGCAACGTCGATTCCGTCGCGAACGCCCCCGCTTGCGATGAGATAGGCGTCGGGTTCGGCCCGGCGCGCCGCCACGATACACTCGGCGCTCGGGATACCCCATCCCGCGAAGGCTCGGGCAACGCGCGTGCGGGCTGGTTCTTGTAGGCGCTCCGCCTCGACCTCGCTCCACGACGTCCCACCGGCACCCGCGAGATCGACGGCGGCTGCACCGGCGCGCAGGAGCTGCGTCACGACGTCCGGCGCGATGCCCCAGCCGACTTCCTTCACGATCACGGGAGTCTCGAGATCGTTGCACAGTCGTGCAATCTGTTGCAGTAGTCCGGAGAAGCAGGTGTCGCCCTCCACTTGTACCGCCTCTTGCAGCGCGTTCAAGTGCAACACGAGCGCATCGGCGCGCAACGACTCCACAAGCCGCGCGCACTCCTGCGCACCGTAGCCACGGTTCAGCTGCACGGCTCCGATGTTTGCGAGCAGTGGAACGTCCGGTATTTCGTCGCGTACGTCGAACGTAGCGAGAAGCTCGGGATGCTCGAGCAGCACGCGGCCGGAACCGACGCCCATCGCGAGGCCGCAGCGCTGTGCGACGCGCGCCAGTCGGCGATTGATGCGCTGTGCCTCCTGCGTCCCGCCCGTCATGCACGAGATGAGGAGCGGCGCGCGAAGCGCTCGACCGAGGAAGGAGGCGGCGCACTCGACGTCCTCGAGATCGATCTCGGGCAGCGCGCAATGTACGAATCGCCAACGCTCGAATCCGCTCGTCACGCCTTTTGCCGCAACGTCCTGCTCGATGTTGATGCGCAGGTGGTCGGCCTTGCGCTCCGTCGTCACGTCAACGCGATCGGCTTGCAACATACGTAGCCATCTCACGATAGGCATCGAGGAATGGTGCCCGCACCTCGCACGATGCGATGACGTCGATCGACTTTTCGGCGAAGCGCAGCGGTGCCGAAAGCGTCAGCTCAGGACCGCCGGCTTCCTGCAAGAGCGCGCGAATCTGTTCCGTTGCTTCTTCGGTTCGCTCGGTGAACGCGTCGAGCAAGCGGCGTTGCTTCTCGGGCGGCAGCGAATGATAGGCTGCGACGAGCGGAAAGGAGGCTTTGCGGCGCCCGACGTCGCCGGCGCTCGACTTCCCGGTGAGCGCGGGATCGCCCCACGTACCCAGCCAGTCGTCGCGCATTTGGAACGCGAGCCCCAAGAGGTATCCCGCTCGACGGAATCGCCGCACGGTACGCTCCGGTGCGCCTGCGGCGAGCGCGCCCATCGCGAGCCCCGCGCTGAGGAGCGCGCCCGTCTTCGCGCGCACCATACGAAGGTAGGCGCGCAGCGGAATCTGGATGCGCCCTTCAAGCGAAAGATCGAGGCATTGCCCCTCGACGACTTCGAGCGTCGCAGTCGAGAGCGCACACACCGCGCGCATCGTGCGCTCCGGATCGGCGGCTCCCTCCGCTAACGCGCGAAAAGCGAGAGCGTGAAGAGCGTCCCCGGCATTGATGCCTTGCGCAACGCCCCACACGGCCCACACCGTCGGCCTGCCATGGCGGTTGCGATCGCCGTCTTGAATGTCGTCGTGAACGAGCGTGAAGTTGTGTACCCACTCGACTGCCGTCGCTGCGGCGATCGCTTCTTCTGCGCTCCCACCGCACGCTTCGCAGGCCCAAAGGCAGAGACTCGGACGGATGAGCTTCCCCGTCGGTCGCGTGCGCGGATTACCACGCTCGTCGAGCCATCCCATGTGATAACCCGACATGCGACCCGTCATCGTGGCGGGACGCAACTCGGCGGCGCGCATCGCGGCCGCAATACGCTCGGGATAGATGCTCAACATCGACGGCAGAACGTCGATCGGTTGCTGAACGAGGGCCACCTGAGCGCGTTCCATCTCGCGGCAGGACAGCCCTATCTCCTCGCTAGGCCGGTGCCGACTTCCCCTTGCCCGCCAGGGCGTCGAGCTCCGCATACCGTTCGGGAGCGAGACGAATGGCGGCAGCCGCAACATTCTCCTCGAGGTGCTCGATCGACTGCGTTCCAGGAATCGGCAACATTATCGGCGAGCGGTGCAAGAGCCAGGCGAGTGCGACCTCCGTTCCAATTTGATGGATGTCGCCCGCGTTGAGCGGAAACCACGGGAGAAACGCGATGCGCTCTTGCTCGCAATACTCGAGTACCGGCTCGCTCTCGCGATCACGCACGTTGTAGCGGTTTTGCACGGAGACGATCTCGACGATGCCGCGCGCCCCTTCGAGGTGCTCGACGTCGACGTTGCACAGCCCGACATGCCGGATCTTTCCTTCGCGTTGCATCTCGGCGAGTACGCCGACTTGGTCGCTCCACGGAACCTTCGGGTCGGGGCGATGGAGCTGATACAGGTCGATACGATCGAGGCGCAGGCGTTGCAGACTTCCCTCGACGCACTTGCGCAGACGCTCCGGGCGACAGTCGGGAGCCCACTGATTAGGGCCGCTACGCGTCAAGCCGCCTTTCGTCCCGATGACGAACCCCTCCGCGTACGGGTAGAGCGCCTCGGCGATGAGCTCTTCGCTGACGTTCGGTCCGTACGAGTCGGCGGTGTCGATGAAGTTGATGTCGAGCTCGGGGACGTGCCTGAGCACTGCGAGCGCATTCGCGCGATCCTTCGGCGGCCCCCAGATTCCGGGACCCGTGATGCGCATTGCGCCGTATCCCATACGGTTCACGGTAAGGCCGCCGAGTGAAACGGTGCCGGCGGCGCCGGCATCAAGCTGTTCCGCATTCATGGCTTTCCTCTTATACCACTACTCCACCCGGCCCTCGACGCACTTCGCTCGGGATGACAAAGCGAGGGGCGAGCGAAACCTTGCTTCATGGGCGCTCATATGGAAAGACAATGAGCAAAGGGGC
>JASHTE010000091.1 GCA_030040695.1 Vulcanimicrobiota bacterium
CCCGCGTGCAGTGCCGGGAGCAAACCCGCACGTACGAGCGACGACTTCCCGCATCCCGACTGGCCGACGACGCCGACGAAACGGCGTTGTTGCAAGCGCGAGAGAAGCTCGTCGACCTGATCGTCGCGCCCGAAGAAGATTGCGATGTCTTCGGGGCGGTCCTCGAATGGTCGCAATCCAGGGAACGGATTGAACGAGGAGTTCATGCCGGTTCGGTTTCGAGTTCTTTTACAAATCCTTCGAGACGGTCGGGAGCGAAGCCGCCGAAGCCGGGAATCACACTCACGAGGTGACTGCGAAAGCCTTCCTTATCGGGGCTCTTGGGGTCACCGAGCACGACGCCGCAGGGCGGCTTGGGTTTCTCGCTCGTTGCAAAGAATTTGTTGAGCTTGATGAGGTTCATCTGCAGCCAGTCATCGGTGGTGTGGCCGTAGTAGATCAAGACGCCGTCGCTCGCTTCGAGAAACTCCTTGTGGAGCGCGAGCTGCTTCTCTGAGCTCGTATCGCCGCTGCGCTTCAGTACCTCGAAGCCACGCTCGAAGAGCCAATCGTCGAGCGCCTTCGCTGTATCTTGATCCGGCATGTCGAAGATGAGATAGACGCTCTTGGGAACACCGTCGCCCGGCGTCGCCGGTTTCGGCTCGGCCTTCGGCTTCAGCGCGTCGTGCACGAGCGTCTTGAACTCCTCGAGCGGAGCCACGACGAGATTCGGGTCATCGCGCAGCGATCCGACGAAGCTGCGCTGACGATCCTCCGCCGGCTCCACGCCGGGAGGCATCCAGACCATGCGCGTCAGCTCCGGACGCCGCGCGCATTCCTCGCCTGCAAGCCGGTATTGCATCTCGACGATCGACTCGTTCGCGCGCTCGGGAATCATCCCGTACGAGTCGCCGACCATGTGAATCGAGAGCCGCGCGCTCGCAAGATCCTGTTGCACCTGCGCTGCGTAGTCGGGCCCCGGGAAGCGCTGCGTTGCGGGCACGACGTTGCAGCCGAATTGCTCAAGCTCTTGCCGCAGGCGCCGGCGCGAATCATCGAGATCCGAAGTGGTCTCCGCGAGGTAGATCGTGGCCGCTATCTGGCCGGGCCCCCGCCCCGCTTTGGAGAGGCTGCCCTTGTCGAGCGCGTCAAGAATGTAATAGATATCCCACGCGAGATCGTTGACCGCTGCGCTGAACTCTTCACCGAGGTACCCCTCCTGCGGAGGAGCGAGCTCAATCGGCGTTCCTTTCGAATCCTCTTGATAGAACTCGTGGCCGACGCCGTCAGCGAGCTCGGGCGCGACGTTGTTGAAAGCGTTGACGGCGACCGGAACCTTCACCGCCTTGACGACGCGCGAGAGGTAGCCACGCTTCTCCGTGGCGACGGAGAGCCCGCCGTCCTTCGCGGCGGCATCCAAGAAGAACCGAAGCTCCTTCGCGCACCAGTCGGAGCTCAAGTAGGCCGGCGAGACGATGATCACGAGCACGCCGCAACTCGAGAGCGCCTGACTGATCGTCGGCGTCAGCACCGACGCCCCGCTGAGGCCGCCGCTCTCGTCACGCCAGACGTCACTCTCCGGGCGCAGTTGATTCAGGCGCGCGCGCAAAGCCTTATAGAAACACTCAACCCACCCGGTCGAACCGTACGACGGGTAGTCCTTGTCTTTGTGCGAGTAGCTAACGAAGACGTTCGGCATGGCGCTCGCTAGGTACCGGTTCGAGCCTGCGCGGGGGTGTGCCTGTCGGCCGTCAGCGCCGATTGCGGTTGTATCGGTACTCGACGAAGGAGCGAGCGATGAGGTTCGTGCCGAAGACGAAGAGCATCAGCAGCGTCGCGGCCGCGTACGCCAGTGCATGCGACTCGGCGAAGGGCTGACTGATGTAGGTCCAGACGACGTAGGTGAGGTAGCCGACCGGCGAGTGCGTCAGCGCCAGGGTTGGCATGTAGTTCGACCAGCCCGCAGTGTAGATGAGTGGTGCGGTTTCACCCAAGCCGATGCCGATCGCCACGAGGAGACCTGTCAGGATTCCGGGCATCGCGTACGGCAAGTCGATCGAGAAGATCGTCGTCGCCTGTCGCGCGCCCAGCGCGACCGAGCCTTCTCGCAGATGCGTCGGAACTCCGGTCAGGGCGATGTCCGCGGCGCGCTCGACGTACGGAAGCACGAAGATCGCGAGCGAGAATGCGCCCGCGATGAGCGAGAAGCCCCACCCAAGCCCTTCGACGAGCGCGACGTAGAGGAAATATCCCACGACGATCGAGGGCACGCCCGCGAGCACGTCGATCATGTAACGCACCGAACGCGCCGCCCAGACCGGCGCATACTCCACTACCCAGAGCGCCGTACCGATCCCGACGATCGCCGCGAGCACGATCCCGATGGAGACGAGCAGCAGCGTTCCCGCGATCGCGTTCTTGAGGCCGCCAGCGATGCCGCTCGTCACGGTTGTAAACAGCTGCGGCCGCAGTGCCGGTATGCCGTGCGCGATGACGAACACGAAGATCGCGAGCAACACCGCGATGATCGCGCCAAGGGCCGCGATGCTCACCGACCACCATAGGTGCGAGCTTAACCGGCTGATCGCGCGCGTGCTCATGCTACCATCGTCGTGCGGTCGCCGCCGCGAAGAATGACTCGCGCAACGGCGTTCACAATGAGCGTGATGAGGAAGAGCGCGAGCGCGAGCTCGCCGAGCGATCGCTGCGCCATTCCGCTCGCATCGGTCAGAGCCGACTCGAGCTGCGAGACGATGACCGCGGCAATCGTGTTGATCGGCGAGAAGATACTGTGGGGCAGCGTGTTGATCGCGGCGCCGCAAACCATGAGCACCGCCATCGTCTCACCGAGCGCGCGCCCGAATGCGAGCAGCACCGATCCGCCGATGCCGTTGCGAACGCTCGGCAACACCGCCCTCGTGACGGCCTGCCAGGAGGTCGAGCCGAGCGCCATCGACGCCTCGTAGATCGTGCTCGATTGCGCCTGCAGCACGTCGCGAGTCGTCGCCACCATGATCGGCACGACCATCAGCGCGAGGATGATCGTCGCCGCGAGCAAGCCGTTCCCGTTCCCCGACGGCGCGAGTCTGTTCCCGATGAACGGCACGAGAACGATCATGCCCCAGAGACCGTAGATCACCGAAGGGACCCCAGCCATCAGCTCGACGACGGCGTTCGTGAGGGGCTTCAGCAACGGAGGGACACGGTACACGATCGCGATCGCGACGAGCAAGGAGAACGGCACCGCTGCGATCATTGCGAGAAACGACGAGAGTACCGTTCCGCAGATGAAGACGAGGGCGCCGAACGAAGCTCCCGCCTG
>JASHTE010000010.1 GCA_030040695.1 Vulcanimicrobiota bacterium
AACGATGGCCGGGCTCTTCCTCGCGCGTGACCTGCTCGTCTTCGCGCTCTTCTGGGACGCGATGCTCCTGCCGGTCTTCTTCGTGCTCCTCTCATGGGGCGACAACGCTGCGACCGCGTGGCGTTTCTTCATTTACAACTTTGCGGGCGGCCTGCTCTTGTTGCTCGCAGTCGCCGCGTTCGGCGCGCTCACCGGCACGACCGACGTCATCGGCAATCCTGCCTACCACGGCATCGTAAGTCCGTGGGCACCGTGGATTCTCGCCGGCTTCGCCGTCGCGTTTCTCGTGAAGACGCCGGTCTGGCCGCTTCACACCTGGATGCCGGCGACCTATGAGGCGACGCCCGCGCCGATGGTTGCGGTCGTGAGTGCCGTACAGTCGAAGGCAGGGCTCTACGGTTTCCTCGCGATCTCGCTTGCACTCTTCCCATCGTATTTTCCGGCCGAGGCGCCGGTGCTCGTCGTCTTGGGCATCATCTCGCTGCTCTACGGCGCTTTCGTCGCGCTCGTCCAGCAGAACGTCAAGCTCATCGTCGCTTACTCCTCGCTCTCGCACCTCGGGCTCGTTCTCCTTGGAATCGCCTCGCTCGATCCGCTGGCGCTCCGCGGAGCGCTCGTCTACATCCTCGCCCACGGATTCTTCACCGCCGCGCTCTTCATCGTGCTCGGCTACCTCGAGGAGCGTGAAGCGACGCGCTCCCTCGCGCAACTCGGCGGACTCGGCTGGAAGAATCCACGGCTCACCGGCGCATTCTGCATCGCTGCGCTCGCCGCGCTCGGCCTTCCCGGCCTGGCGGGCTTCGTCGGAGAACTCGTCATTCTCATCGGCGTCTACCAAGGCGGCTACGTGTGGGCGACGATCCTCGCACTGGTCGCGATCGTCACGGCCTCCGCCTACATGCTGCGTCTGCTGCAGGGCGCAACGCAAGGTCCGGTGCGGCCCGAACTTCCGGCACGACGCGATCTCACCTGGCTCGAGGGAATCGCGGTTGCACCGCTCTTGTTCGCGCTCCTCTACTTCGGCGTCTATCCGCATCCGCTGCTGGGGCTGCATCCGTGAGCGTCAACGTCAGCGCAGCGGATTGGAGCGCGCTCGCGCCGATCGCCGTGCTCGGCTGCACGGGATTAGTCGTGCTGATCGTCGACCTCATCGCGCGGCAGTACGTTCCGCGTTATATAGCGATCGTGCTCTCGCTGCTCGGCACGGTCGTCTCAGGCGCACTCCTCGCGCAGCAGTACGGAACGCAGTACAGCGCCTTCGGTGGCGGCTTCGTCGTCGATTACGCCTCGGTGCTCTTCCAGGGGATCGTCCTGCTTGCGGTGCTCGGCTCGGCGATTCTGTACGGTACGATCGGCAGCGCCCGTCACATCGCGGGAGCGCTCGCACTCATGCTCTGGAGCGCGTGCGGAGCGATGGTGATGTCCGGCGCCGGCAGCTTGATGACGATCTTCCTCGGTCTCGAGCTGCTCTCGCTCGCCCTGTACACGCTCTGCGGCATGGCCGAGCGAGCCGGGGCTCGCGAGGCGGCGCTGAAGTACCTGATTCTCAGCTCGACCGCGACGGGATTCTTGCTATACGGCATGGCGCTGCTCTTCGGGGCAACCGGAAGCGTCGCGCTCTCCGCGTTCTCGAGCCCCGCTCTCGCCGCAAACCCGCTCTTTTGGCTGGGCGTCGGGCTATTCTTCGTCGGTGTCGCGTTCAAACTGAGCCTGGTGCCGTTCCACACCTGGGCGCCGGACGTCTACGAAGGTGCACCGTTGCCCGTGACCGCGTTCATGAGCGTCGCGACGAAGGCCGGCGTGCTCGCGGTGTTCGCGCGATTCTTCCTCTGGTCGTTGCCTGCGCAGCACGCGTCGGCCTTGCTCTTGCCGCTATGGATCGTGGCGGGGATCTCGATGATCGTCGGCAACGTCGGGATGCTCGCACAGACCGATCTCAAGCGCATGCTCGCGTACTCCGGGATCGCGCAGATCGGCTACGTGCTCACGGCGCTTGCAGGCGGAAGCGCGCAAGGCTTCAACGCCGCGCTCTACTATCTCACGGCGTACTCGTTCATGAATCTGGGTGCCTTTGCCGTTGCCTCCTTACTCTCGAGCAATCGCGAGGAAGGCGCACAGCTCGCAAACTACGTGGGCCTCGGCTATCGCCGCCCATGGGCTGCTTTCGCAATGACGGTTTTCATGCTTGCGATGGCGGGACTGCCGCCGACGGCGGGATTCTTGGGGAAGATCCTCATCTTGCGCAGCAGCGTCGCAACCGGCTATGTTTGGCTCGGCGCGCTCCTCGTCGTCGGCACGGCGATCTCGCTCTACGCTTACGGGCGCATCATTCGCTCCATGTACTCGCGAGAGCAGGCAAGACGCGACACGAGGCCCTTCGCTCCGCTCGCCGCCATCAGCGCCGCGATCTGCGCGATCGCCGTCATCGTGCTCACCTTCTACCCCTTTACACGCTGACGCCGCAGTAGCGCAAGCAGCGCAACGGCGGTCACGCCCACCACGACAAACGGAACGCCGCCGAGCAGTGGCGGCGATTCCTTACCCAACAGCGCGACGCCGACGGCCGAAGCAAGGTAGACGAGCCAGATCGAGCCGTTCAGGCGCAACGTTTGGTACGCGCCGTGCAAGGCGTCGTAGATGCCGATGCCGAGCCTCTCGACGGTGCCGCTCTGGTACGTCGTCGATACCGCCGGCTTAGGGCGAATACGCTCGGTCGCAACCTGCTGTAAGCCCGTGCCGACTGCCGCGAGCGCGATGAGCGCCACG
Organism: Vulcanimicrobiota bacterium; assembly: GCA_030040695.1. Lineage (GTDB taxonomy): Bacteria > Vulcanimicrobiota > Vulcanimicrobiia > Vulcanimicrobiales > Vulcanimicrobiaceae > Tyrphobacter. The sequence goes on from JASHTE010000010.1 coordinate 2,767, forward strand.
ACGACGGTTTGATTCCCCGAATAGACGTACCAGAGTGCTGCGAAGAGTGCGAGCACGGCGCTCTCGATGACGAGCAAGTGATTGGCGGCGCGCGCCGCCTCTGCGAAGCGTGCGGCGACCGCGGAGCCTACGAGCGTGCCGAGGACGAAGGCGGCAATAGCAACGGCGGGGCGCAGTATCTCTCCCGGCGGATAATGCGCCAAACCAAGGCCGAGCAACACCGTGTTGCCCGTCATGTTCGCGATGAAGACGTGCGCGCGGAGATAGGCAGTTCCGTCGAGCCATCCCGCGGCCGCCGCAAGCGCCACGAGGACCCCATCAATAACCTCAGCCTGCCGCGTCACGCGGTAGAGCGTATCCCCTTTCCGCAAGACGCACAAGGCCCCGGCATCGTCGCCGGGGCCTTGCTTTGTCGTACGTTTCCGCTTAAGGATCTACGCCAAGTTTAGAGATGAATCTGCGCTTGGAGGTAGAGATTGAACGGAATGTAACCCGAGATGAAGTTTCCGGTCGAAGGGGTGTACGACTCTTGCTCCCACGGATACGGTGTTATCCCGTTGTGAGCTACGTCGTACGGGCTTGTTCCCTCGTACCAGCCGCCTCCGTTGTAGAGGCTGTTTGCGAAGTATCCACAGACCACCGAACTCGGGGCGTTGGCCGCCGTCCACGGCTCCGACGATCCGCCGAAGCACGTGTGCCAGAGGTCCGTTGCCGTCAGCGTCAGCTTCACATGCGGGAAGTCGTAGCTGAGCTGCAGGTTTGCGATGGCAATATTCGGATCGGTGTACTGACCCGGCGACGCAAACGTGCCGGTCTGTGGATTCGGAATCGCGAGGTAGCCGTACGGGCCCGCTCCGATACCGGCCGTCGTGTAGTCGCAGTTGTAGTTTCCAACGTCGATACCCGTGGCGTTCTGGCTCGCCGCGCAGTCGCGCGGGTCGACACCGTCGACGTCGAGCGGGCTGCCGTACGGCGTGCCTGATTGTATCTGGATCGACGGTGTCACCGCAAAGCGATTCTGCCGCCAGTTCAGGACGATCGCCGTAACGTACGGCGAGTTGTAGCAGTAGCAGGTACCGAAGTTAGCGGGTGACGCCATTGCTACTTCCGCTTGTGGGTACCAGCCGTCTGGATTGAGCAGCGGCTGCTCCGCCATGTTGTAGTACGGGTTCGTGATCGTATCGCTTACGTTCGCCGAACCGCAGGTCGTCGTTCCCGTCGTCGTCCCTGCGAGGTAGCATGGGGATCCACCGCCGGCTTTCGTCAGCGAGTTGTAGTTCGAGATCTGGGTGTTCAACTGGGAGATCTGGTTCAGCCCGAGCAGCGGCTGGTACTGAACGAGCGATTCGGTCCAGGTGAACGAGATCAACCCGGAGAGGCCGTTGGAGTTGAAGTCGCCGTCCTGGAGGGAGAACTCTACGCCGTAGTTCTTGGCGCGGCCGGTCGGGAACTGCGTGACGTAGTTATTACCGATGAAGTTGTCCTCGAGCCAGTTCGACGTCGCCGTGTAGAACGGCGAGATCTTCATGCTCACGTTCGTTCCGCGGAAACGATGCTCGAACGATGCGTTGTA
>JASHTE010000092.1 GCA_030040695.1 Vulcanimicrobiota bacterium
AGATCGTCAGCTGCTCCGTTCAGAACACGCCTTAGAAGTTCAAGTTGCTCGGAATGACCGACTGCCCTTGACCGACGTTGAAGCCCAGACCCTGTGAGGGGAATGCGAGCAGGTTGAGCGAGATATCGAGCAGCTTGGAATCCTCGTTGTAGAGCGCCTGGATCTGATAGCATTGCCCGATCGTCTTCGTGAGGTAGACGATCTTGTCGGTGACGCGGCGCTGCAAGTCCCAGTTGACGTTTCCCGCGAACTCGACTTGCGTGCTCGTGCCGATCGGCGCCGAAAACTGCACGTTCGTCTCCTCGAAGCCCAGGCCGGGCCCCGGAAGGAACGACCCACCGAGCAGCACGACGGAGTTGCTTGACGGGCTCACCTGCACCTGATAGCTCACGGGCTGTGCGCGTGCGTCGAAGAGCGTCGAGAAGCCGAGGTCGACGTTGTACGCCGAGCCGTTGAAGAAACGCAGTTGATCCTGGGCGCCCTTCGTGTTCTGCGTCGGGAGCTGATCGAGGTACTCGAACGGCACTGCCGCAGGGCCGTTGTAGTTTGCCTCGTTGTACGTGATCATGTTAACGATGTGGCTCGTGACGGGGGTCGTCAAGGTCATGAGCTGGGTGATCGAAGCCTTCAGGTCGCCGGTTCCGTACGCGTACTGGTTGACGTCGACGGTCGCCTGAAAGTCACTGCCGAAGACATGGTAGAGTGCGGGGCCGAGCACGAATGCGAGATCGGCTCGCTGCGTCGCGAATGCGTTCGACGGCTCGCTGTACTCGCCGATCGTAAAATCGGCGGAAACCGGGAAGATGAAGTGCGGAAAGAACTCATAGGGCCGGATTTCGAGTTGCGGAATGTCGTTGTCGCCGGACGGAACGCGCGCGTACGATTTGTCCCACGTGAGTTGGTAGTTGGCGCCCTTGGTCGTCCAACTGAGGACGTCGTCGAGCGTCGCCGAGGCGTTCGACGAGGAGTAGCCGCCGTAGTTGGCCTCGTCGTTCGTCATGCTGAAGTTGAGCGAGTTACTGAGGTGGGAGTTGAACTGGACGGCGTCGGCGAACGTGAGCGCATTCGACTGTGATTCGGTTCCGACGGCCGAGTGGGTGAACGTGTAGTTCTGTGAATCTTGCTGCGTTTGGTGCGCGATGCTGAACGTCAGCGTCTCGTTGGCCGGCACGTCCGTCAAGGGGCCGTAGTTCGACTGGTAGCTATAGTTGATGGTCGAGTGGAGTGTCTTCGAGTAGTTCTCGATCTCCTGTGCGGTTAAGTTTACTTCCGTCTCGTCGACGCGACGGTCATGGATGCGATAGAAGTTGATGTTTCCGCTGCGCCGATTGTTTCTGCGCTGAAAGAAGGCAACGTAGCCGATACCGACGCCGACTTTCGTGTAGTAGTTCAGCTCGTAGTAGCCGTAGTAGTACGGCGACGTGCCGAAGGCGTACTTCGTCTGAATCCAAAAGCCTTCGTACTCATCGTACCCCACGTCGGGAAAGTATTGTGGCCGCGTACGCTGCGCTTCCACTTGGCGCAACGGGATGATGACCTCCGGCAGAAAGAAGACTGCCGCCGCCCCGAGCCACAAAATCGCTTGATAGATGATGATGCGATCGCCGGGAATGACGACCATGTTCTTGCCCGTCACGTGGTAGCCGCCGCGCGCGTGCTCGCACGTCGTGAGAAACGGGTGTTGACCATGTCCGACGCCGCTCGCGTCGGTATGCAGGTCTTGCGCGGTGTAGTGCACGAGGCCGCGGTCGACCCCCTGTCTGCTCGCACCGCTGCCGTTCACGAGGCGTGCCGTTTGATCGATGACGTCGAAGTAAATCTCGTCGGCGAAGAGCACGGAATCTTGCTCTTGGTCGACGATGTACGGGTGACCGGTGATCGTGACCGTACGGTCGCCGTCGTAGTGTGCGCGGTCGCCGACGATCTCCTCGGTTCCGTAGAAGATGTGCACGTTGCCGATCGCATCGCCCGGGTGCCCCGCGCTCACGTTTCCGGCCACCTCGTCGGAGACGACGCCGATCTGACCGGGGGCGAGCGTCGGAACGCCGGTCGGATAGGGCGTTGGTGCGGGAATGCCCTGTCCTGCCGGAACGATCGAGGGCGACGGCTGCGGGCCACGCGTCAGAAACACGGGGCCGCTCGACGGCGTCGGCGTGACTGTGGAAGGAAGCGGCGGAGGCGTGACGGCCGGCGTCGTGTTCGGAAGCGGCGTTGGGAAGAACTGCAGCGTACCGTTCGGGACGCCCGGCATGTTCGGCGCGGGTAAGGGCGTCGGGGTCGCCGTGGGCGACGGCGTCGCCGCTTGCGCGACCTCGACGCCGTGCGACTGCGTATCTGCGGCGCACGCGGTCGCGTCGAGCAGTCGCAGCGCTTGCGCGCTGTCGTAGGTAGACGGAAGCGTTGTCGGTGCTCCGGCCGCTGCCGCGTACTCGCTCAGCAGCGCGCAGAAACAGGCAATGACGGCACGCGTCGAGCACCGGCGCTGCAAACCGTGGGGCCCCTAACGCTCTTCCAGCCAGAGCAGCGTCGCGCCGAGGAATCCCATGATCGCGTTCGGTAGCCACGCCGCCAGATACGCGTTGATGGCGCCGTTACTGCCGAATGCCGATGCGGCCGAATATAAGACGAAATAGAAGAAGAACGCGATGATCGAGAGCGCGATACCGAGCATGCGCCCGCGACGCCCGAAGCGTATGGCGAGTGGCAGCGAGACGAGGACGGCGATGAAGCAGGCGAAGGGCCACGCGAGCTTGTTGGCGAGGGTGATCTCCAAATTACCGAGCGCCGACCCCCCGATTCCTTGCGCGCGGAGCGCCTGCACTTGCAGCGAGAGCTGCTTACTGTTCATCGTCCATGCATCGCTATTGACGGAGCTGAGGAACTGAGAGGCGCTCTCCTCGAGCGGTAACGGAATCGTCACCGCGTCGACGTGCTGCTGTCCGACGACGTAGCCGTCGTTGTTGAAGCGCGTGTCGACGACGTTCTTGAGTATGAGCGTCGAGCCGCTCACGACGGCGCTGCGCGCTTGGAGGGTCTCGTTCCACGGACCGAGATGCGCGGGCTTGAAGACCTGCACGCCGTACATCGTCTTTCCGTCCAAGCCGACTTGCGTGACGTAGAACACATTTCCGGTGTCGGGGTCTTTGCGGAAGAACTGCGTCTCGAAGGGCATGGAAGCCGTATGGTAGACGATTTGATAGAACGTGCGCGTCGAGAGATCGACTGCTTGCGGCGCGATCCACTCGTTCATGCCGTAAGCGACGAGGAACATCACGAAGCCGAAGACGAGCGGCGTCGCTGCGATCCGCAGAATGTTGATGCCGGACGTGCGCAACGCCGTGATCTCGTTGTCGGCCATGAGGCGCCCGACCGCGAGCAGTGACGCGACGAGCGAGGCAAACGGAAACGCCATCGGAATCGCCTGCGGCACGCGTAACACGATGAAGCGCAGCACCAAGAAGAACGGAGCGTGCTGGTTGATGATGTAATCGGCGGAGATGACGAAGATGTTGAGCGCCCAGAAGATGAAGTACGCAAAGAAGCCGCCGAGGAACGGCCAAATCATCTCGCGCAGCAGGTAGCCGTCAAGAATCGGCAACACGGTCGCGCGTGTGCGTGCGTACGGTAAGAAACGGCGCAATGTGAGCGTCGACATCACGCTGCTGTTCCGCTCGATACGGCTAGTAACTGTGGTACGTCGATAGCACGCGCGCAACGTAGGCACGCGTCTCCGCATACGGCGGGACTCCGTGATAGGCGTCGACGGCTCCCGGCCCCGCATTGTACGCCGCGACGGCTAAGGTCACGTTGCCGTGGTAGCGCGTCAGGAGCGAGCGGAGATACCCGCTGCCGCACTCGACGTTCGATACCGGCTCGAAGGGATCGATACCGCAATGGGCGGCGGTCCCCGGCATGAGCTGCATGAGCCCCTCGGCCCCGGCCACCGAGATCGCAGACGGATCTCCACCGGATTCCGCCATCAAGACAGCGTTCACGAGAGCCGCCGGGACGGCGTTGTCCGAAGCTCCTCGGGCGACGAGCTGCCGAATCTCGAGCGAGCTTAAAGCCTGAGACGCGTACGGGAGATAGCTCCCCCCGGCGCAACCGCAGAGCAGAGACAAGAGACTCGCGATCGAGACCAGCCGCGGCATGGCCATCGTCGTTCGTTTTCCCCGGAGGGCGTGCCTTGTATCCGGCCCCCTCGAAGGGCGCCGGGCGATTAGACCTTCGCGAGGATTTCCTGAGTCCACGCTACGGCCGCCGTGACCTGCGAGTCCGGCCTCCGGAGCGGGTCGGCGAACTGCATCATGCTGCTCGCAACACGCGGATTGATTTTCGGCGCTGTGTACTGATATGCGAGCGCCGGCGCAGGCTCACCCTCGAAGTTGCGAAGGGTAGCGTCCGCGCTTGTTCGGTTTTTTGCAGCGCAGCGTTTCCGCCGATGCGTAGCGCGCTAAGGAGCTCCGCCGGCACCGGCTCTCGCAGTCACACGAACTGTTGTTCGATGGCGTCCACTTCTGAAAGGCGCGCCGCACTTGCGTCGCAGTCTCACCGTCGCTATAGTGGGTGGAAGTGGTGCCCAGTGGGGGCTTAGGGAGGACCATTGGCCGAATCACCGCGTCTTTCCGGGTTGGTGGAGCACGCCCTGGACGAAAAGGGCAGGCTTGTTGTACCCGCGCGCTTTCGCGAGCGGCTGGGAGCCGGTTTTGTCCTCACGATCGCGCGCCCGGATCCGTGCCTTGCCCTCTACCCGAGCGGCGTCTGGGCGGAATTTTGCACGCGGCTCGAGGCGGCATCGCGCAAGGACGACGGCTTCCGCCGCATGGTCCGTTCGATCTTCGCGCACACCGAGGATGTGGGCTGCGACGCACAGGGCCGCATTCTCATCCCACCGGCGCTGCGGGCATACGCCGCGATCGATCGTGACGTCATCTCGGTCGGAGCGCTGACGCGCGTCGAGATCTGGGCGAAAGAGCGATTTGCAGAGCACTCCGAGCCGAAGGGCGGCAGCGCCGATCTCTTCGGTGAGTTGGGCCTCTCCTGATGAGCACGCCGTGTGAGCCACATACCGGTCCTCGAGCGCGCAGCGCTCGTCTATCTCGCAATCCAGCCGCGAGGCACGTACGTCGACGCGACGTTCGGCGGCGGCGGTCACAGCCGTGCAATCCTCTCGCGACTCCACGGCGGCAGGCTCATCGCGATCGACACCGACCCGGAGGCTGCGGTTCGCGCGGCAGCGATCGGCGATCCGGCGCTCGAGTTCGTGCACGCGAACTTTCGCGAGCTTGCTCAGGTTCTCGCTCAGCGCGGCATCGCGCAAGTGGACGGCGTGCTCTTCGATCTGGGAGTCTCCTCGATGCAGTTTGACGACCCTCGACGCGGCTTCTCGCTGTCGAAGACCGCGCCGCTCGACATGCGCATGAACCGGTACGCGGGGCGCAGCGCATACGACGTGCTGACGACGGCGAGCGAGCACGAGCTCGCGGAGATCTTCTACGCGTTTGGCGAGGAGCGCGCCGCGCGCCGTGTTGCGCGCGCCATCGTGACGCGCCGTCGCTCCGGAAGCCTCCCGACGACGACGACGGACTTCGCGCGTTTCGTCGCCGGCGTCGTACAACGTCAGGGACATCGCGAGCGTTTGCACCCGGCGACGCGAATCTTTCAAGCGCTGCGCATCGCGGTAAACGACGAGCTCGACGCGCTCGCCGAAGGCCTGAGCGCCGCCGTCGACTCCTTACGCGAAGGCGGGCGCGTCGTCGCGATCAGCTTTCATTCGCTCGAAGATCGCGTCGTAAAGCGTATGCTTCGCAACGACGACCGTCTCGAGGAGCTCACGAAGAAGCCGATACGCCCCGAGCCGGACGAGATCGCAGGCAATCCGCGAGCGCGCAGCGCGAAGCTTCGCGCCGGGGAGCGCCGTTCGTCATGACTGCACTTCGTCTCGAAGCGCGTATCCGCAATCCGCGTACAGCGCGAAGCGCGGCACAACGACGCATGGTGAGGAATCATCGTAGTCGCTACACGGTGCATGGCCGCATCGCGCTCGGCGTGACGGCGATTCTCCTCGTCTCGCTCTCCTACGTTCTGCTCACGGCGAATATCACGGCGCTCAGCTACGCCGTGGAGCGGGCACACGAACAGCGTACCCAGCTGGAATTGCAGAGCGCGCGCCTCGACGACCAGATAGCGACGATGACCTCCGACGATCGGCTCGCGGCGGTCGCGGCAAAACTGGGAATGGTCGAGCCCACGCAATTTCTGCGTGTCACCATTGCGCAGGCAGCATGGTCGCCGGAGCGCCCGCTCGCGTTTCTCGGGAACGGTAGTTCCCCGGGTCGATAGTGCACAAACGGCTCTTCTCGCGTGTGGCACCGCTGCGCGCGAAGCTCTTCTTCT
>JASHTE010000093.1 GCA_030040695.1 Vulcanimicrobiota bacterium
GTGCGGTGAAACGCCTCGCGTGGATGTCGGCAGCGCTGACCTTCCTCTTTCATCTTGTTGCGAATCCGCACTACGGTTTCTTCCGCGACGAGCTCTACTTCATCATCTGCGGACGCCACCCGGCGTGGGGATACGTCGATCAGCCGCCGCTCGTGCCGCTCATCGCCGCGGCCTCGCAAGTCTTCGGCATCTCGCTCGTCGCGTTGCGCGCGACCGCCGCGCTCTTTGCGGCCGCCGGGGTCTTCGTCTCGTGCCGGCTCGTGCAGGAGTGGGGCGGCGGGCGCTTCGCGCAGATCCTCACCGCGATCGTCGTCGCGCTCACGCCCGTGCTCTGCGCGTTCGGAGAGAAAGTCGGGCCCGACATGGTGGGCCTGTGGCTTTGGCCGCTCACCGCGCTCTACGTCGCACGCATAATCAACGGTGCGAATCCACGTTGGTGGCTTGCCGCCGGTGCGGCGCTCGGCGCGGCGTGCGAGGCGAAGTACAGTGTTATCTTTTTCGGGATCGCGCTCGTTGCCGGCATCGCTCTTGCACCTTCGCGCCGCATCTTGTTCACGCCGTGGTTTGTTGCCGGCATGGCGATGAGCGCCCTCATCGTGCTGCCGAACTTCCTGTGGCAAGCGGCGCACGATTTCCCGATGTGGGAGTTGCTGCGCAATGCGCAGATCGAGGGCAAGAACGTCGTCCTCTCGCCCGGCGCCTTCATAGTGCAAGAGCTGTTTATCACGAACATTCTGCTTGCGCCCATTTGGATCGTCGGGCTCATCGCGGCCTTCGTGAACGCGAAGCTGCGATGGGTCGGCTGGACGTTCGTGCTCCTCATGGCGATGATGATCGCGCTGCACGGCAAGCACTACTATCCCGCCGATGTCTATCCGCTCGTCATCGCGAGCGGTGCGCTCGCCATCGAAGGCTGGACCCGCACAGCGCGGTGGGCGCGCCCGCTCATCGCGACCGCAGCGTTTCTCTTCTCTCTCTGGACGCTGCCGATGGTCGAGCCGGCGCTTCCGGAGGCTCGCGTCGCCGCGTACCAAGTGTCGATGGCGCGTCTCCTTCACACGACGACGAAGAGCGAAAACTTGCGCCAGCCTCCGCTCGGCCAGGATTTCGCCGACATGCACGGCTGGCCGCAACTCGCGGCACTCGTTGCGCGCGTCTACTACTCGCTTCCACCGCAGGAGCGCGCACAGGCGGCGATCGTCACGAGCAACTACGGCGAGGCTGCGGCGATCGACTTCTTCGGAGAACGCTATCATCTGCCGCCCGCGCTCTCCGGGCACAACAACTACTGGCTCTGGGGCACACACGGATACAGCGGCAACATCGTCATCGACGTGCACGGGAACTGCGGTGCGCAGGAGCATCTCTTCCGCTCTTCCGAGCGCGTCGCAACGTTCCAGGCGCAGTGGGTGATGCCGTACGAAAATGATATGCCGATCATGCTCTGCCGCGGAATTCGCGAGCCGCTCCTCACGCTCTGGCCCAGCATACGCAACTACATCTGAGCGAGCGGCGCCGGCCGCGCCTCCTCGACCCGAAAACAGCGTTTGACAACGCGGCCATTTCAGGGTATAAAGCGTGGAACCATAAGCAGTCCATTGGAGCGATCCAGGCCATCCAATCTACTAGTCCAATGAGGCGCTGCGGACGATCCGCTTTGAGAGGAGCACACCGTGCAGACCAGTCCTGGCCGTTGGGACGGCATCGAACGACCCTACTCCGCTCGCGACGTCGAGCGCGTTCGTGGCAGCGTGCGCGTCGAGCATACGCTCGCGCGGCTCGGCGCTGAACGCCTCTGGCGACAACTCCACGAAAGTGGGCCCGTTTCCGCGCTCGGCACGATCTCCGGCGGGCAGGCGGTGCAAGCCGCAAAGGCTGGGCTCCAAGCAATCTACTGCAGCGGTTGGCAGGTCGCGGCCGATGCAAATCTTGCGGGCCACGTCTACCCCGATCAAAGCCTCTATCCGGTAAACAGCGCCCCGGCGCTCGTCGAGCGGATCAACAACGCGTTCATGCGCCTCGACCAGGTCGAGTCACTTGAGGACAACGGCGGCACGCGCTGGTATCTGCCGATCGTCGCCGACGCGGAAGCGGGCTTCGGCGGCGCGCTCAACATCTTCGAGCTCACGAAAGCATTTGTCGCGGCCGGCACAGCAGGAATTCACCTCGAAGACCAGCTCTCGTCGGAGAAGAAGTGCGGCCACCTCGGCGGGAAAGTGCTGATCCCGACACAACAGGCGGTGCGGCACCTCGTCGCGGCGCGGCTCGCCGCAGACGTCCTCGACGTGCCGACGATCATCGTTGCGCGCACCGACGCAAACGGCGCGCACCTCATGACGAGCGATGTCGATCCGCGCGATCGTGAATTCTTCACCGGTGAACGGACTCCCGAGGGATTCTTCCGCATGCACGGCGGTCTCGACGCCGCGATCGCGCGCGGCCTCGCTTACGCTCCGTACGCCGATATGCTCTGGGTCGAAACTTCGGAGCCCGATATCGGCGAGGCTGCACGTTTTGCCGCGGAGATTCACGAGCGGTTTCCCGGAAAACTCCTTGCCTATAACTGCTCGCCGTCGTTCAACTGGAAGCGCAAGCTCGATGGCGAGGCCATCGCCTCGTTCTGCGATCAGTTGAACGGAATGGGTTATAAGTTCCAGTTCATCACGCTCGCCGGATTCCATAGTCTCAATCACGGCTTCTTCGAGCTGGCATGCGACTTTCGCGAGCGTGGTATGACCGCATATGCGGAGTTCCAGCAGCGCGAGTTCGCGGCGGAGGAGCGCGGCTACACCGCAACGCGGCACCAGCGCGAAGTCGGTACAGGCTACTTCGACGAGGTCGCGCGCATCGTCAGCGAGGGGCAGGCCTCGACGATCGCGCTCGACGGCTCGACGGAGCGCGCACAGTTCGACGGTGCCGTTGCATGAACGCCGTTGCCGAGCGCGCCGTCGCTCGGGGATTTCTCGATTTCTACGCGCCGCTCCATGAGCGTTTCGTGCCTGAGCAGCGACGCCTCGCTCAGGCGCGGCGACGGTGCCTGGCGCGTGCACGCGCAGGGAGCTTGCCGACGTACCTTCCTCCGTCGGAGGCGACGAAGACCGATTGGAGGATCGAGCTTCCCAGCTGGTGCCGCGATCAGCGCAATCAGATGACCGGACCCGCCGACGATGCCGATCTCGTCAGGAAACTCCTCGACTCGGGCGCGCCCGGCGTCATGCTCGACCTCGAAGATTCGATCGTCAACGAGTGGGAGCACGTCATGCGCGGTCACGAGAATATTCTCGCCGCGCTCTATCGCGCGCCGAGGCGGGGCACGGTTCTCTGGAGCCGCGTCCGCGGTCTGCACCTCGATCAAGAAGGCGTCGTGCCGGAGACGACGAGCGCCGCACTCTTCGATCTCGCCTATCTCGTCTATCGGGTCGAATACGAACGGCTGCACCATCCGCTGTGCATCTACATTCCAAAGTCGGAGTCGGCGGAGGAAGGCGTCTGGTGGAAGCACGTGTTCGACGCCGTGATCGAAGCGAAGCGCTGGCCGCGGAGTGCGATCAAAGCGATGGCACTCGTCGAATCCCATCCGCTCGCTTACGAGGTCGAAGAGTTTCTCCACGCGCTGCGCGAGTACGCGGTCGGTCTCAATCTCGGACGCTGGGACTACATGGCGAGCCTCATCGATTTCAACTTCGAGGATCCGCAGTGGCTGCTGCCCGATCGCAACACGATTCCGACCGACGTGCCGTTTTTCCAACACCTCCGCCAGCTCTTGCCGGAGATCTGCCACAAACACGGAGCCCTCGCAATCGGCGGTATGACCGCGCTCTATCCGAGCCGCACCGATAGCGCGCTCAACGCGCGCGCACTCGAGACCCTCGAGCGTGACAAGCGCAACGAAGCGCAGTGCCTCATGGACGGAGCGTGGACCGGTCACCCGGATCAGAACGCGATCGCAGTTGCGCAATTCCCCGAGCCGAACCAACTAGAGAGATCTCCGCATCTCGACGATCTCCATCCCGATCTTCGTCCAGCGCCGGTCGGCGTCGGAGCAACGACGCTCGACGGCACGCGCACCGCGGTGCGCACGGTCATCCGCTATCGCAACGGCGTGCTCGAAGGGCGCGGTGCGAGCTTGCTTGACGGATATATGGAGGATCTGGCGACCGATCGCATCTACCGCTTGATGATCGCGCAGCGCATGCGACATCCGTGTCCGGCGACACCGGCGTCGCTCTCCGCGCTCTTCGACGAAGAGTTGGAGCGAATACTCTCTGAGCTGCCCAGCGGGAGCGATGACTCAGTGCGGGAACGCTATCGCGAGGCGCGCTTCGTTGCCGAACAACTCACGAGATGATCGTCGACGATGCCGACCGCCTGCATGAACGCATAGCAGATCGTCGGGCCGACGAAACGAAAACCGCGCGCGCGTAAATCCTTGCTCAGCGCCTCGGCTTGCGCGGACGTTGCGGGAATCTGCGCGTGCGTACGCGGTCGCTTCTTCTCCCGCGGAGCGAACTGCCGAAGGTAGCGGTCGAAAGAGCCGAACTCACGCTGCACCCTCAAGAAAGCGCGCGCGTTGCTCACGGCTGATTCCACCTTTGCTCGATTTCTGACGATCCCGGGATCGCGTAGCATGCGCTCGATGCGCGCCGGCGTGAAGCGCGCGACGCGCGCGGGATCGAAGCCGTCGAAGAGCGCTCGGTATCGCTCGCGCTTGTGGAGGATCGTCGCCCAGCTCAAACCCGCCTGCGCACCCTCGAGCACGAGAAACTCGAAGAGAGCGCGGTCGTCGTGGTGCGGTCGCCCCCATTCGTTGTCGTGATAGGCGACCATCTCCGGCGTGTTCGCCCATGGGCAGCGCTTCTTCTCAGGCATCGTGCCGCGGGTCGATTGCATCGAGAATCAACGGAAAGACGCGCGTGGCAAGGTCGACTCTGCGCTCGGGCTCGATCACGTCGTGAGAGGGCGGCATGGCGCGCAGTACGATCTCGTCGACCTGCGCGCCCGCGCGGCGCCACGTTGAAAGCAGCCCACGCGTTGCTGCATTGCTCACCGACGCCTCGCCGGCATTGAAGACGACCACCACCTCGCGTGCCTTCGGCGGTGCGCTCGCTGCGTCATCTACGATCTCACGCGAGAGCCGGTAGAGCCGCGCGAGCGCGTGCGTCGGGTACCGCGGGTATCCGTGCTCCGGCATCTGGCGCTCGCGTCGCACCGGATCCCACCAGAGGAAGCGATTCGGCAGGCGAAGCAGCGCCGCGCAGATCGTTCCCATGAGCGGCGGCGGCACGATGGCGGCACCGAAGAACGGTGCGATGGCAACGGCGCGGTCGAACTGCGCGCGCTGTGCGAGCCAGAGTGCGAGGGTTCCGCCGGCCGAGAATCCTGCGACGGTGACGTGCTCGCCGAGCGTGCGCGCCGCGTTGAGACTCTCCGACGCAAACGTGCGCAGTCGTGCCTCGGTGACGCCGGCGAGCGCCTCGGTGAGGCGATCACGATGGCCGTGGCGCGGAAGACGCGGCGCGAGCACGTTGTACCCACGTTCGAAAAGCGCCTGCGCGTAGCGCCGAAACTGCTTCGGCGTCGAAGTGAGCCCGTGGAAGAGCAGCACCGCGCGTTCCTGCGTTCGACCATGCGAGAGAAGGATCGTGCGCCCCGCCTCGGAGACGTGGTCGCCGTCGCGTTCGAGCAGGCTCGCGAGCGACCCGAAGCGGGGAATCATAGAAGAGATGGTATCATATAGCCGGATGCACGACCGTTCCGACGAGTTGATCGCACTCGAACGCGAGTACGGTGCACATAACTATGCACCGCTCGGGATCGTTATCTCGCGCGCCGAAGGCGTCTGGCTCTGGGACGTCGAGGGGCGGCGCTATCTCGATTGCGTTAGCGCGTACTCCGCGCTGAGTCACGGGCACGCCCACCCGCGCATCCGCGCGGCGCTCGTCGATCAGTCGCAGCGTCTCTCGCTCACATCGCGCGCGATGTATAACGATCAGCTACCGCTGTTCCTCGAGCGCCTCACGTCGCTCACAGGCTACGACGCCGCGCTCCCGATGAACAGCGGCGTCGAGGCGGTGGAGAGCGCAATGAAGCTCGCGCGCCGCTGGGGATACGAGGTCAAAGGCGTTCCGGCGAACGCTGCGGAGATCGTCGTCTTCGCGAACAACTTTCACGGCCGTACGATCGCCGCGATCTCCGCGAGCTCGACGGCACAGTATCGCAAAGACTTCGGCCCCCTTCTTCCCGGATTCACGTCCGTGCCGTTCGGCGACGTTGCGGCGCTCGAACGAGCGATCACGCCGCTGACCTGCGCGGTGCTCATCGAGCCCATTCAGGGCGAAGGCGGTGTCATCGTACCGCCGGATGGCTATCTCTCGGCGGCCTTCTCGCTCTGCCGCGAGCGCAACGTACTCTTCATCGCCGACGAAGTACAGACGGGGCTCGGAAGAACGGGTGATCTGTTCGCCTGCGATCACGAGCACGTCCGCCCCGACGTTCTCGTCGTGGGGAAGGCGCTCGGCGGCGGATACTATCCGGTCTCCGCGATTCTCGCAAGTCGCAAGCTCATGGAGCTCTTCCAACCCGGCGACCACGGCAGCACGTTCGGCGGCAACCCGCTCGCCGCTGCGATCGCCCGCACCGCGCTCGACGTCCTCGTCGACGATAGGTTACCCGAGCGAGCGCGTCGCGCCGGCGAGCGACTGTTCGTGTCGCTCCGCAGCATTGCATCACGCCATGTGAAGGAGATCCGGGGGCGTGGCCTTCTCATCGGTATCGAGCTCGGCGTGCCTGCGCGCGCTCTCTCGGAAGCGTTGCTTGCCCGTGGGATCGTCGCGAAAGACACGCACGAGAACGTGCTACGCATCGCCCCGCCCCTCGTCATTGAGGATGCGCAGCTCCAGACCATCGCCGACGGCGTGCGCGACGCGCTCCACGAACTCGAAACCGTAGCCGATTGACACCCCTTCAGCGGCCCTGGTATAGTTTCGGAGCCGAAGCAGCGCCCCAAGCGCGAAGCGTTTTGGGGTCGTTCACCGGATGCCCGCGGGCGATCCGGTTACACTGGGAGGGGCCGACGGCAGGCTCCGCACGGTGGGGTTGCTTCGGCAACGCCACTTTTCTTCACTAAGGGGGGAACGAGGTCGCCATTCTCACGGGAGTAACGCCATAGCTCGACCGCTTCGCGTCAATGATCAGATCCGCATTCGTTCGGTGCGGGTGATCGACGAGAACGGTGTGCAACTCGGCATCATGCCGATCGAGGACGCGCAAGCGCGCGCCCGTGCAGCCGGACTCGACCTGATCGAAATCTCGCCGAACGCGCAACCGCCGGTCTGCAAGATCGGCGACTACGGCCGGCTCAAGTACGAGCAGTCGAAAAAAGATAAAGATGCGCGCAAGAAGCAGCGCCACTTCGAGCTGAAGGAGGTCAAGCTGCGTCCCAAGATCGAGACGCACGATTACGAGACCAAGGCTCGCATGGCGGAGCGCCTGTTGCAGGACGGGAGCAAGATCAAGGTGACGATTATGTTCCGCGGTCGCGAGATCACGTATGCCGTCTTCGGACGGCGCCTGCTCGACAGGATGGCCGAGGACATGCAGCCCCTTGCGACCGTGGAGCGCGAACCCCGCCTCGAAGGAAAGAACATGTTCATGATCTTGGCGCCGCGAGCAGTGCCTACCGGTCCGCCGAAGTACTCCGCGCAGCACAAACAGAGGGAGCAGACCAGTGCCTAAAATTCGAACGCATCGAGGAACCGCAAAGCGCGTTAAAGTGACGGCGAGCGGCAAGGTACTGCATCGCCATCAATTCGACGGCTGCGGGCACATCCTCAGTAAGAAATCACAGAAACGCAAGCGGCACTTCCGCAAGGATCAGCCGACCGCACCGGGTGACATGCGGCGTCTGCGCGCGATGATTCCGTACTTGGCGTAAGGGAGGTTCGAAATGGCACGTATTAAGCGCGGCGTCGCGGGGCTCAAGCACCGCCGGCGCGTCATGAAGCTCGTCAAAGGCTTCCGGGCCGCGCGGCGGCGCAACTACCGCGTCGCCAATGAGGCATTGCTCAAGTCGCTCGCCTATGCGTTGCGCGATCGGCGCGTGCGTAAGCGCGATTTCCGCTCGCTGTGGATCAGCCGCATCAACGCGGCGGCTCGGCGCGAGGGCCTTTCTTACTCACTTCTCATGTACGGACTGAAGAAGTCCGGCGTTACGCTCAACCGCAAGGCGCTCGCCGATCTCGCGGTCAACGATGCCAAGGCCTTCGGATCGCTCTTGAACCTCGCGAAGCAGGCCGTTCA
>JASHTE010000011.1 GCA_030040695.1 Vulcanimicrobiota bacterium
CATCGAATGGTTCCTGACCGGCTGGCTCCATGACGCGGGGCGTGCAACGAACATCCTCGTCTCCGCGGCGGTCGCGCTCGCGCTCGGGCTCTCGGCGCGTTTCGTGCACGCCCGCGTCGATAACGTCGTGGACAACGTCTTCTTCCGGAAGCGTCATGAAGACGAAGCGGCGCTACGAACTTTTGCGCGTGAGGCGCCGTACATTACCGACCGGGAGGCGCTCCTCGCGCGAACCTCGACGGTACTCGAGCGCCACGCCGACGCCACGTTCGCGCGCGTGCTCTGTGGCGACGAGAGCGGGCACTACGGATCACTCAGCGAGAACGACCCGGCTATCGTTCGCCTGCGGGCGACGCACCGAGCCGTCGACTTGCACGGCGCGGACTCCGGGCTAGAAGGCGAGATCGCCTATCCGATGGTCGCACGCGGCCGCCTCGTCGGCGTGCTCGTGCTCGGCCCGAAGATCTCCGGCGAGTCGTACGCACCAGACGAATCGTCGGCGATCGCGCAGCTCGCTCAGAGCGTCGGTGGCGCCCTCGACGTTCTGGCGGCGAGAGCCGATGACTCTGCAGTATCGCTGCGCGAGTCGATCGCCGCGCTCGTGGAGATCGTGGCCTCGCTCCGCGACGCGCTCAACGTGTCATCCCGAGCGTAGGCTCGTCGCGCTGAACTCATCCGATTGGACGTCATCGAACGAGCGTGAATAAAACCTTCATCGCTTGCTTTCTCGGCTGGACGCTCGATGCGTTCGACTTCTTTCTCATCACCTTCGTCGTCGCGCGCATCGCAGGCGATTTTCATCGCTCCATTCCCGAGGTGGCCTTTGCGATCACGCTGACGCTCATGTGCCGTCCGCTGGGCGCGCTCATCTTCGGCTGGCTGGGCGATCGGTTCGGGCGACGGATGCCGCTCATGATCGACGTTGCGTGCTACTCGGCCCTCGAGCTCGCAACGGCCCTCTCACCGAACTTCACCGTCTTTCTCGTCTTGCGCGCACTCTACGGCGTTGCGATGGGAGGCGAGTGGGGGCTGGGCGCGGCGCTCGCAATGGAGGCGTTGCCGCCTGCCAAGCGCGGGCTCTTCTCGGGGCTGTTGCAGGAAGGCTACGCCGTCGGCTATCTCGTCGCGGCGGTTGTCTTCGGTCTCTTCTTCAACGTGGTTGGCTGGCGCGGGATGTTCGTCATCGGCGTGCTCCCGGCGCTGCTCATCCTCTACATTCGCCGCCATGTCCCGGAATCGCAAACCTGGCTCGCCGCGCGCGCGACGGCCGCGCCGCGTGCGAAGACGAGCGTTGCCGGCATCCTGCGCTACGCGCCGCTTTTCGTCTATAGCGTGCTCTTGATGGCCGCTTTCAATTTCATGTCGCACGGCACGCAGGATCTCTATCCGACATTCCTCGAGGTGCAGCGCCATCTTGCCGTCGGTACCGTCTCGTCGATAGCGATTATCTACAACGTCGGCGCAGTCGTCGGAGGCATCGCGTTCGGCGCGCTCTCGCAGCGCATCGGCCGCCGCAGCGCGATTCTCGTTGCGGCCGTGCTCGGCATCGCGATGATTCCTCTCTGGGTGCACGCGCCGACGACGGCGCTGCTCGCGCTCGGAGCCTTCCTCCTGCAGTTCATGGTGCAGGGCGCGTGGGGCATCATTCCTGCGCACCTCAACGAGCTCTCGCCCTCCGGCGCACGCGGTACGTTTCCCGGCTTCACCTATCAGCTCGGGAACCTGATCTCCGCCGGCGCCGCGCAACTTGAAGCGACGGTCGCAAAGACGCGTTTTGCCCTTCCGAACGGCGCCGCCGACTACGGGGGCGCGCTTGCGGCAATCGCGCTCATCGTCTTGATCGCGGTTATCTTGTTCACCGCACTCGGCTATTTTGTGGCACCGGAGCGTCGAGACGAGGACCTCTCGCCGCTCTCATCCTGAGCCGTCAGACTCTCCAAAAACGTTCGGCTGCCTCTATCTCCGCGAGATCCTTCCTTCGACCGGCAGAGCGCTTATTGCGTAAGACCGCATCGCGCCCAATGAATGGCTCCGGTACGTTCCCAAGGCTTCCCCTCTCGCGCGAGGCCCAGGCTTCCTCGAAAGTGACTCCGCTGACTGACGTGGTGATGTCGATGCCGACGGGCGGTCGGCCCATCGTAAACACGAAATCCTCTCGCCAAAAGTCTTCGTACGATAGCCCGTGTAATGGCGCACCGAAGAGCGTCAAGGCGTCGAAGAGCCGCTGCGCGTTCTCCGCCTGCGCATCGACCCAAAGATCGAGCTCGCCGGTCGCGCGCGGCGCCGCGTAGCGACCGAGCGCAAAGTTTTTCCGGGCGCCATGGTGTCCTCTTTACCTAGACGCTCGATGGCTCCCGGTACGTTTGCTACCTCAGGAGGCGGGAGCCGGCGATCTTTCCCTCTGCGTCGATCACGATACTCCAGTCGTATTCCATCCCGCCAGCAAACGTCAGCGTGTAGCGATAGATCGTGAGGCGCCCGGCCTCGCTCTTCCCAGTAAAGGCGAAAGAGCGGAGCTCACCAAAGCTCGCGATCTGCGCTTGGACTTGCGCGAGCATCGCCGGCGTCAGCAAACCCGCAAACTTCGGCGCGAGCTTGCTCTTCTCGACATCGCCGGAGGCGAGCTCGTTCCAAAACCCGCGCGCAATTGCATCCACCGCGGAAGGCGACACTATACGCCTACGCTCGCGCGTCGTGCACGAGCACGTTGTACTGCGCGATCCCTATATGTACTCCTCGAACTCTTCGGGGATGTACTCATCGAAGTCATCCGCGATCCAAAAATCCAGGCCCACGTCGTAGCCCGTCGCCCGCTTCGCAGTCTTCATGAGCCTGATTCTAATGCACCAAGTGTCACTTCGTCAAAGGATTGTCAAGGGCCCGCAGACCGCAGCGTTATTGGAAGTCGTGTGAGCGGACGCCTGCGGTGACGTTGCCATCATCGAACACTTCGATCGTGCGCGCGATAAGGTCGATACAGCCGCCTTCCTTCTGCAATTTTCCCTCCACGACGAGCATCGCTGCCGTATGTATCTCCCGGCGGTAACGCTCGTAGACGTCGGGGCGAACGATGACGTTCACGAGGCCGGTCTCGTCCTCGAGCGTCAAGAAGACGAAGCCCTTCGCCGTTCCCGGCTGTTGGCGCGTGATCACGAGGCCGCCGATGCGGCAGACGAGATTGCGCGGCATCGCCGCAAGACGCGCTGCGGGAATGACGCACAAGCGTTCGAGCTCCGCCCGAAAGTGCTCGACGACTTGCCCCTGCGGCGTTACGCCGGTCGCCCAGAGGTCGAATGCGGTGCGCTGCCTCGGCGCGAGCGGCGCAAACTCGACCGGCGGCTCCTCTACATCCATCAGCTTGCCGAGCGCGCCACGCGCCTCGCGTTCATCGAGCGCGCGTAGCGCCCACATCGCTTCGCGGCGTTTGGGGAACCACGGCGAGAACGCGCCGGCGATCGCGAGGTTCTCAATCGCCTCCTTCTCCAACTGCGTTCGCCGCGCAAAGTCGACGAGATCGAGAAAATCTCCGCCGCCGAGCGCGCGTTCCAAGCGCGCGCGCTGCTCCTCACCGAGGCCCCTGATGAGATGGAAGCCGAGACGCAGCGCTCCTTCCCGATCGACGTGCGACCAATACTCGCTCGCGTTCACCTCGACCGGCTTGACGACGACACCGTGGCGTTTCGCATCGTTCACGAGCACCTCCGTCGAGTAGAACCCCATCGGCTGCACGTTGAGAATCGCCGCACCAAAGATCGCGGGATGATGGCACTTCACGTACGCCGAGGCATAGGCGAGGAGCGCAAAGCTCGCCGCGTGCGATTCGGGGAAGCCATAATCGGCAAAGCCCTCGAGCATGTGGAAGAGCTGCTCCGCGGCCTCCCGTCCGATGCCGTTCGTTATCATGCCGTTCACGAGCCGATCGTGAATCGCCGCCATGCGCTCGTGCGAGCGCTTGTGCCCCATCGCCCTTCGTAGCGTATCCGCCTCCCCGGGCGTAAAGCCGGCCGCCTCGATCGCCAGGCGCATTCCCTGCTCTTGAAAGAGCGGCACGCCGAGCGTCCGTTCGAGAATCGGCTTCAACTTCGGGTGCGGATACGTCACCGGCTCCGCCCCGGATCGACGCCGCAAAAACGGATGAACCATCTGCCCTTGAATCGGCCCCGGGCGAATGATCGCCACCTGCATGACGATGTCGTAGAAGCACACCGGTTTCATGCGCGGCAACATCGATTGCTGCGCTCGCGACTCGATCTGAAAGACGCCGATCGTATCCGCCCGCTGGATCATTGCATACGTTTGCGAGTCATCTTGAGGAATGGTATGCAACGAGAGTGGACGATACGACCGCTTATGCAGTGAGAACGCTTCGCGGAGGAGCGAGAGCATGCCGAGGCCGAGGAGATCGATCTTAATGAGGCCGAGCTCTTGGAGGTCGTCTTTGTCCCACTGCACGATCGTGCGGTCGCGCATCGTCGCCCACTCAACTGGAGCAACGCGCACGAGCGGATCGCGCGTCAGCACCATGCCGCCGGAGTGGATGCCCATGTGGCGCGGAAAGGTGCGGATACGGCGGCAGAGGCTCGCGAGCGGTTCCGGCAACGGAACGCCGGAAGCGAGATCGTGCGAGAGCGCCTCGACCTCCGCGAGCGTATAGCCGAAGGCTTTTGCGACGTCGCGCAAGGCGGAACGATCGCCGTACGTGATCACCTCCGCCGCCATCGCGGCGTTGCTTCGCCCGTACCGCTCGTAGACATATTGAATGACTTTCTCGCGATCTTGATGCGCAAAGTCGATATCGATGTCGGGGATCTCGCGCCGTTCCTCCGACATGAAACGCTCGAAGAGCAGGCCCATCCCGATAGGATCGACGGCCGTGATGCCGAGCACGTAGCAGACCGCGGAGTTCGCCGCGGAGCCGCGCCCTTGGCAGAGCACGCCGAGTGCATTTGCGGCACGGACGATATCCCAGACGATGAGGAAGTAGCCGGCGAGATCCATCTTCGCGATGATCCCGAGCTCGTATTCGATTTGTCGCTCGACCTCATCGCGCAGCGGCGTACCGTAGCGCTCCGCAGCGCCGCGCATGACGAGCTCGCGCAGGTACGATTGCGGCGTCGTGCCTTCAGGCACGGGGAAGAGCGGAAACTGACCCGTGATCCGCTCGAGCCGGAAGCGGCAGCGCTGCGCGATCTCGAGCGTCGCGTCGATCGCCTGCGGCGTATCGGCGAAGAGCCTGCGCAGCACGCGTGCCGGTTTTAGATGATACTCGGCGTTCGGCCGCAGGAGGTTGCGCTCGCGCGCCTGCTCGAGCGTCAGCGCCTCTTTCACGCAGCCGAGCACATCGGCGAGTTGAGCATCGTCCTTAGATGCGTAGACGGCGCCGTTGCTCGCGACGACGGGAAGGCGCAGCTCGCGCGCGAGCGCTGTGAGCGCTGCGTTGCGGCGCGTCTCTTCTTCCGTGAGATGCTGTTGCAGCTCGACGTAGAGGCTCGCGGGAAAGAGCGCCCGTAACGAGAGGAGGCGCTCGCGCGTCGCGTGCTCGCCGCCGAGCAGCGCGATCAAGCCGTCGTCTCTCCCGTCGAAGTCGTCGAGCAGGAGCCGTGCGTCGCCTTTGCTCCCGCGAAGCTGCGCGCGCGAGATGAGCTCGCAGAGATTCGCATACCCTTCGGCGCTCTCGACGAGCAGCACGAGGCGCGCGCCGTCCGCAACGGTGAGCTCGCTCCCGATGATTGCCTCGACGCCGCGACTTCGTGCGTACGTAGCGAAACGCACGGCGCCGTAGAGCCCGTCGCGATCCGTGAGTGCGATCGCCGCCAAGCCGAGCTCGCTTGCACGCTCCACGAGCTCCTCGGGATGCGACGCACCGGTGAGAAAGGTGAAGTTCGAGTAGGCATGGAGCTCGGCGTACACCCAAGGGCTTCCCTTAGTCGTATGCGCCGCGAATGTACCAGTGCTTGCCCTGACGGTAGATGCGCACGAGCTTTCCGTCCTCGAGGAGCACGTCGTACTCGTCGCGTGCCACCTCCGTATCGGAGAACCAGCCCTCTTCGACGCGCCACGGACCACGTGCTTCGCGCACGCGCCGCCCCGCAACGAGCGCGGGCCCGCCGTTGCGCACGACCACTTCGATCTCGCGCACGGCGAGAAGGCGAAGCTGCAACTTCAGAGCTTCCACGGCTCGTACCAGAAGCGGCGCTCGAGTGCATGCGCCGCTCTCGT
>JASHTE010000094.1 GCA_030040695.1 Vulcanimicrobiota bacterium
GAGCACCTCGGAGGGCTAAAAGCCGGTCAAAAGGTTCGTTAGTGTATAATGGACGGGTCATCCACTATATGTGGGGTCCTGGGAGAAAAAGACCTGATCTGTCCGACCTGCCGAAAGAGTGAGACCCGGGTTGTGGACTCGCGTGACGACGAGTCCGTCGTCCGACGCCGACGCGAATGCCTCGATCCGCGTTGTAAGCACCGCTTTACCACGTACGAGCGCCAAGAGACGCCGCGCCTGCTCATCGTGAAAAAGGACGGTCGCCGCGAGCAATACAATCGCGAAAAGGTCCTCGCCGGCCTTCGCAAGGCTTGCGAGAAGCGGCCAATTCCGGAGAATCGCATGGAAGCTGTCGCCGCAGATCTGGAGCGCGAGTTGTTCGCGCGCGGCGAGAGTGAGGTTCCCGCGACGCTGATCGGAGAGAAACTCATGGAATCCCTGAAGGCTCTCGATCCGGTCGCGTACATTCGATTTGCGAGCGTCTACCGTTCGTTCCGCGACATCGAGAGCTTCCGTGAAGAGCTCGCTGCTCTCCTCGCCAAGTAACGTGACGCACGCCGCCGCGCGGGTGCGCGTCGCAATCGTGCGCCTTCCCGAGGGCGAGGGACTTCCGTTGCCGGCATACATGAGCGAGCTCGCAGCAGGCGCCGATCTCTGTGCCGCGGTGGAGAAGGAGCTCGTGATCGCGCCGCGGGAGCGCGCTCTGGTGCCGACAGGATTCTCGATCGCCGTTCCGCCTGGTTTCGAAGCGCAGGTGAGGCCACGCAGCGGCCTCGCATGGCGCAGCGGCATCACATGCCTGAACTCACCCGGAACGATCGACGCCGACTACCGCGGCCCGTTGTGCGTGCTCCTCGTCAACACGAGCGACGCAGCGGTGACGATTCGCCGCGGCGACCGCATTGCGCAGCTCGTCGTCGCACCGGTGGCGCGAGCGGCATTCGACCTCGTCGAGAGTCTCGAGCAAACGCCGCGTGGTGACGGCGGCTTCGGTTCGACCGATCTTCGATCGTGATCGCCTATATCGTCGGGAAGGGCGCCGTCGGGACGTACCTCGGCGGCTTGCTCGATTCGATCGGCATCGACGTCGTCTACGCGCCGAGAACGCTCGCGCAGGTGCAACCGTGTGACGCCGACGTTGCCATCGTTGCAGTGAAAGCCTACGACACCCCGGCGGCGGTCGAGACGTTGCGCGCGGCGATCACCTACCCGCAAAAGTGCGTCTTCGTCTCGCCGCAGAATGGAATAGGAAACGAGGAGGAGCTCATCGCTGCGTTCGGAGCCGACAACGTCGTCGCCGCGGCGCTCACCGTCCCCGTCGCGCAGGACCGCGACGGCCACACGAACGCGGCGAAGGAAGGCGCCATCGCCTTTGCCCCGACGGGAGATACGGCGTTCAACTGGCTCGTCGCAACGTTCGCGAGCACGGGACTGAGCGTGAAGGTCGTCGAGAACTGGCGCGCGCTGAAGTGGAGCAAGCTCGCGTTGAACGTCGTCGCAAATGCGAGCTGCGCGATCCTCAACGTGCTGCCGAATCGGCTGGTGCACTTCGAGCGCATCTTCACGCTCGAGATCCGCATGCTCCGTGAGGTACGCGCCGTGATGCACGCACTCGGTCTTGCGCCGGTTGACCTTCCGCGATACCCCGTGCGCGCCTTGCTGGGCGTTGCGACGCTGCCGAGCCCCGTGGCGCGCGGGGTCCTCGCCTCTCGTATCGCCGGCGGCCGTGGGACGAAGCCGCCCTCCCTCTTGCTCGATCTGCGCCGCGGAAAGCCTGAGACGGAGGTCAACGTCCTCAACGGCGCCGTGGCGGCTGCCGGGCTCGAGTATCACCTCCCGACACCCGTGAACGCGGTCTATGCTCGCGTGCTCGACGCGATCGCGCACATGCCGCAGCTGTGGGCGAAGTATCGCGAGCGCCCCGAAGCGCTGGAGGCCGAGGTCGACGCGGAGGTGCGGCGAACTCGGGCGCTCGCGCGGGGAGCATAAAATATGCGCGATCCGAACGTCCCTGAATCGCTCGAAGGCTGGTGGATTCTCCACCGAATGTTCGCTTTTAATCGGCGAGCCTGGGACGATGAAACGACGAAGCGTCGCGCGAAGTTCGCCTCGCAGGCGACCGACCTCTTTACGCATCTGAAGCAGCGCAGCGACGGCGATCTCGCTCTCAATAGTCTCGTCGGTAAAGCCGACCTCATGCTCGTGCACTACGCGCGCCGCTACGACGAGCTCGCGTACGCACAGATGCTCGTGGACAAGCTGGAGCTACGATCGTTCCTCTCGGCGACCTGGACGTACACGTCGGTGCTCGAGCTCGGCCTCTACGACGCAACGGCGAAAATTCACACCGAGTTGGAGCGCCGCGGCCTGATCCGCAACACGCCGGAGTGGATCACGGCGTTCGATGAGCTGCTGCGCGAGCAGGAGGAGAGCCCCCACGTTGCACCGCGGCTGTGGGCGCGCATTCCGTCGCGCCGTTATGTGTGCTTCTATCCGATGAA
>JASHTE010000095.1 GCA_030040695.1 Vulcanimicrobiota bacterium
GCGAGCTCGCGGCAAACTTCTGCGCCGGCTCGGTGAGAAGACCGCTTTCAAGGTACGTCTGCGTGTTCTCAAACACTTCGCTGACGGGCGCGCCGCGCGTGCCGATGTTCTCGACGAGCTGCAGGAAGATCGCCTCGTCGCCGCGCTGGGCTCCAACCGATAGCATCTCCTGCGTCGTCAGAGCTGCGAAGAGCAGCAAGGAAACAAGCAGGGCGATCAGGCGTTCGCGCGCGCCCGGTTCGCGCCGCAGAAAATCAAGCAGCCTCTGTAGGAGCCTAACGCACACGGCGCGCGCGTTCGAGAGAGTCGCGCCGCCGCTCGCGGATTCGCTCAAAAGCATATCCCTTCCGGTGCCGAACTGGCTCCAGCTCCTGCAGCTTCGGAGCCTTTGGACGCCCTGTCCTTCCCCACTGGACCCTATGATAGGAGCCGAAGCAGGGACCTAATTATATGGACACTAAGGAGGGACCGCCTGGCTGGGCTGTCAGCCGCGGGCCGCGTTTCCGCGACCGGCGCTGGCTATTTGCTGCGTATGAATCAAAACGGGAGATCGCAATCGGCATGCGTCGTGGGCGGGGGGTTCACAGGACTCTCGGCTGCATGGGAGCTCATCAAAGCCGGCATACCGGTCACGTTAATTGAATCCGAGGATTATCTCGGTGGACTCGCGGCGGGTTTCGTTTCCTCCGGATCCCCCATCGAGCGCTTCTACCACCATTGGTTTACGAGCGACCAGCACATCCTAAAGCTCGTGGACGAGCTCGGCCTTTCGGATAGGCTCGTCGCACACAACAGCAACACCGGGATGTACTTCGCGCAGTCGATGTTTCGGCTTAGCCGTCCGGCGGATTTGCTCCGATTCAAGCCGCTACCGCTCGCGGATAGATTCCGACTCGGCCTCATGGTGCCAAGGGCACGTTCGATACGCGACTGGCGATCTCTCGAGTCGATCACTGCGCGCGAGTGGCTCCTGCGGATGGCCGGGCCGAACGTGTACAGAGTCGTCTGGGAGCCCTTACTCCGTGGAAAGTTTGGTGACGCCGCCGATGATGTCTCCGCAGTCTGGCTTTGGAATAAGCTATGCCTAAGGGGAGGGAGCAGAGGCAAAGGTGGCGCGGAGGTGCTGCTCTACTTCAGCGGCGGATTTGCGACGCTCATCGAGGCGCTCCGTCGCGAGCTTGAGGCGCGCGGTGTGCAGATCGCCACGGGTTGCGCCGCCCAAGGAATCGAGATGAGCAACGGCCAGGCGACTGCCGTCATCACTTCTAACGGTAGGATCGAATGTGGAGAGGTCGTCATCACAACGGCTCTTCCCATCGCCGCCGATCTCCTAGATGGAATCATCCCGAGTTCGGAGATAGCGGCGCTTCGGCGGATACGATATCTGGCTAATGTGTGCTTAGTCCTAGAGCTCGAGAGGAGCCTCTCCGAGCTTTACTGGATCAATGTCAACGATCCGTCGTTCCCCTTCGTCGGCGTCATCGAGCATACAAACTTCGAGCCGAGCGCCGCTTACGGAAATCGACACATAGTCTACCTGTCAAAGTATCTCCCTGGGTCGCATCCGGCTTACGAGCTCTCGTCCTCAGGCTACCTCGAGTACGCTCTACCACACCTAAAGAGAATGTTTCCAGACTTTCACGAGGACGCGATCCTGGACTACCACGTCTGGAAGGCGCCATATGCCCAACCCGTCGTCGAGCGCAACTACTCCTCCCTCGTCCCCAATACGAGGACGAGCGTGCGCAACGTGTACCTCGCATCCATGGCGCAGATATACCCGGAGGATCGCGGAACGAACTATGCGGTTCGCGGCGGACGGCATGTCGCAGACGCCGTTAAGGCCGACCGGCGCGTGACAGCTCACTACTCTCAGCGCGCGGCACTAGCATGAGCGGTCTCCTCTACAACTACTACATGCGCGCGGTTCCGCCTCCGCTGCGAAAACTTCTTCTTCCGATCATTTCATCGCCTGACACGTTGCGACAGTTAGTCGCCTACGGCAGCATCAGCGTCACCTGCTTCATCACCGACATTCTTCTCCTAAAGTTGTTCCTGGTCTTACAGCTACCACTCAGCGTCGCCGTGAGTTGCGCGTATTTGTCGGCCGTAACGTTACAGTTCTTTCTCAACAAGTACGTGACATTTCGCGCCTTCGACCGCGTGCTGTTAGCGCAGGGGCGCACATACTTCGCCGTAACCGGCTTTAACTGGTTACTCGCCCTCGCCTTCGTCGAAGTCGGCGTCAGGATGTTCCACGTGCATCCGATGACCGCTAAGTACGCCTCGGTGCCCGTGATCTTCGTTGTCGGCTTCATTGCGAACCGGCACCTCACCTTCGGCGCTGGAATCACGGCAACGGTTCGGCGATATCTCCTGCTGCGTCCATAGTCGTGCCAGGTGAGAGAGCCAGCGAAACGCTCCCAGCCCGTGCACGGCAGCTTTCAGAGGCTCGCGCGACATCTACGTTCTGCACCTTCCTCTCCGCGCGCGGCGCTGCCGAAATCTCCATGCGCGAT
>JASHTE010000096.1 GCA_030040695.1 Vulcanimicrobiota bacterium
CGGCGCTTCGCGCCTACGCTCGGGATGACAAGCGCTTGTGAGACAAGGTCAGGCCTTAACTGTCGAGCCTTGGCTAACGGTGCAGTGCGAACGCTGCGGCCGCAATCGCGCCAAGAATGACCGCAGTCTGCCCGAGCATCAGATTGAGGAAGAGCGTCGTCTTTCCGTCGATTTTCTTATCGACGATGCCGAACCGAGCGTCGATCTTCGCATCGAGCGTATCAAATCGAGAATCGATCTTCTTATCGAGCGTATCAAAGCGAGAATCGATCTTCTGATCGAGCGTATCAAAGCGCAGATCGATCTTCTGATCGATCGCCGATAGCCTTACATCGATGCCGTTGAGCCGGTCGGCGACCTGCTCGTAGGCACCCTCCAGCCGCGAGACCCGCTCCGGCAACTGCATGTTCATCAATACCCCTTTCACAGCGTCGTAACCTACTGCGTGAAGTGCCCACGCCGGTCAACGCTGTGCCCAAGAGCCGATCCCTCGACTTCGGCGCTTTGCGCCTCCGCTCGGGATGACAAACACCAACGCCCGTCGTAAACGTAGTGCATGAGCGAATATAGGGTCGCTCGGGTTTCGGAAATTCCGCCCGGGGAAACGAAGGTTGTCGACGCCGGCGGTACCGAGGTCATGCTCTGTAATACGGAGGGCGTCATCTACGCGGTCGAAGACGTGTGCACGCACGATGGCGGGCCGCTCGACCTCGGTGAGCTGGAAGGGTACTGCATCGTCTGCCCGCGTCACGGAGCGCAGTTCGATGTGCGCACCGGGGAGGCAGTCGTGCTCCCTGCCGTCATGCCGATCGCGACATTCCCCGTTCGCGTCGACGGCGACGACATTTACGTCGAAGCGTAGGTGCGTGTGAGGCGCATCGCCGGAGCGATCGTCGTTGCGCTGTTACTCTTTCTCGTTGCGTACGCTGCCAATGTTGCGCTTGGCCTGCACGCGGTCGCGCAAACCTCCGGAACGATCAGCGGCCTCGGTGTCTGGCAACCGGTAACGATACTCCGCGACGGGCGCGGCGTGCCGCACATCGCCGCGCGCAACGAGCATGACGCTTTCTTCTCTCAGGGTTACGTCGAGGGATCGGATCGTCTCTTTCAGATGGATATAACGCGTCGCTTCGTCGAAGGGCGCCTCGCCGAGATTCTCGGAGCGCCCGCACTTCCAAGCGACGAGCGAGAGCGCACGGTTCCGGTCGAGCAGCTCGCCCAGATCCAATGGGAGCGCCTCCCGCCACGCGCGCAAGATGATTTGCAAGCCTTCGCGGACGGTGTGAACGCAGCGATACGCACGCAGCCGCTGCCGCCCGAGTTTCGCATGCTCCTCTACAAGCCGCAGCCGTGGCGGCCGCAGGACTCGCTCGTCACGAGCTTCGGCATCGTTCTCGACCTCGCCGATCTCTGGACTGACGTCGCGAACCGCGACGCGCCGCCGGTACGGTACGATCGTCTCCATCCCCTTACCGACCCGTGCTACGACGCGCCGGTGACTGAAGGGCTCGCGCACATCTCAGAGTCGCCGCGCTGCATGCCATCGGCCGGCGAGCTGGGGAGACCACCGGCCGTCGGAAGCAACGAGTGGGCGACCGGCGCGGCGCGCAACGCGACTGGGCGTGCGCTCCTCGCCGGCGATCCACACCTGCGCATCGGAATTCCGGGCATTTGGTATCTCGTCGATATTCGTTTCCCCGGCTATCACGCGGCGGGCGTCACTCTCGCGGGATTGCCGGGCGTGATTCTCGGTCACGACGACTACGTTGCGTGGGCCGCGACCAACGGGACTGTTGCGTCGCTTTCGGTTTTTGACGCTCCGCGCGCGCTGAGCGCCGCCGATTGGGCAACCGAGACCTTTCACGTGCGCTTGGGATTGCCCGTGAAGAGGAGCTACTATCGCGGCGCGCGCGAGTTCGGTGCGACGTTGTCCGACGGGCGCTTCGTGCTCGTCCGTTGGGACGCGTACTACGACCCGACCTCGCCGTTCGAAACCTTCGACGGTCTGGACCGAGCGCGCTCGATCAAGGACGCGCTGCGGGCGCTGCGCGCCTATCCCGGTCCGACACAGAACTTCGTCGTCGCCGATACGAACGGTCGCGTTGCCTACCAGCTCGCCGGCAACATCCCGAACGACCCCGCCTGGGGGCGCTACATTCACCCGGCGCGCGACCTCTCGCGAAACTATAGAAACGTGCCGTTTGATAAGCTTCCGCGTGTCGCGCCGTCCCGCAGCGCGATCGTCTGGTCGGCAAACAACAAGATGTACGGCTCCGGATATCCTTATCGTTTGAGCCCGGAGTTCGGACCACCGTATCGCGCTTACCGCATCGCAGAGCTGCTCAAAGCACGCGCACGCTACGACGTGCCGTACTTCGAGAGGATGCAGATGGACACGTTATCGTTGCCCGAGCTCGAGCTGGCGCACATTCTCGGAATGGCCGGCTGGGACGGGCGCTTCACTCCGCCGTCGCGGAAAGCAACGATCATCTACGAGCAGCGCCACGCCGTCGTTCGTGGGATACAAGCGATGTCGGCGTTCATGCTGCGAGTCCGCGCGCTCGGCGTTGCGTCGCGACACGTCGTTCCGGCGCCCTCTCCGAGCATCGCGGCATGGGGCATCGCCGGAGCGGTGACACCGAAGCACCCGCTGGCCGCGCTCGGTATCAGCTTTCTCAACGGCG
The DNA here is from genome assembly GCA_030040695.1 of Vulcanimicrobiota bacterium. GTDB lineage: Bacteria > Vulcanimicrobiota > Vulcanimicrobiia > Vulcanimicrobiales > Vulcanimicrobiaceae > Tyrphobacter. The sequence goes on from JASHTE010000096.1 coordinate 2,685, forward strand.
TTACATTCCCGGGCGACGGCGACAATTTCACGATTCACGTGCAGTCGGGGACGCTGTCGCAGAGCTTCCGCGCGGTATGGGATGTGGGAAACTGGAACGCGGGCGGCATCTCGCTTCCGGAGGGCGAGTCCGGAGAGCCGGGCTCGCCGCACTATACCGACGAGGCGCGCGCGTGGATTGCCGGAGTGCTGCAACCGCTGCCGTATTCGAGATCCGCAGTCGAGGCCGCTGCGCGGGAACGCCTCACGCTGCTCCCGTAGAGAAGAGCGCGATGAGCGACGCACAGCGATTGGTCAAGGCCCTCAACGAGCTGACGAAGTCGACCCAGTTCAGCTACGTAAAGGCGCGCGCCGCCGCGCGCCAGGAAGCGAGCGTCGACTGGCCTGCAACCAAGGCCCTCAACGCAGACTTCAACCCCGACGTCGACGGGTGCGAGTCGTTCGTGATGCGTGACGGCAGCATTGCGGAGTGGAAGCCCGGGCAGTTTCGTTATGCCGCGTCGCGTTAGGCTGTAGCTCGCACCCAATGTTGCAGAAAGGTTTGCGACGCCCATCCGCCGATCCAAAAGATGAAAAACCACGGCATCGCGGCGTAGCCGTAGAGCGCGATACTCAGCGTCCCAAGCGCAAGCCCGAGTGACAGCAACTCCGAACGAATCCCGTTTGCCAAGGAAGGCCTCCCGCGAACACTTCCTTCCACACTTGCGGGTATCAGACGCGGGAGCATCGCTGGTACGGCCGACCGGAAACGTTGATAGACGCCGCCGTACCTCGCGCGCATGAGCCCCGCTTCGTGGGCTGCCAGCATCGAGGTGAAGACGAAGCTGCATACCACGATGAACGCAAATCCGTACGGCGTCGCGAGTGAACCGATGCCTACAGCCTGTAGGTTGTTACCGAAGTAGAGCGGGTTTCGAATGAAACGAAACGGGCCATCGACGATGAGCCGGTCGTCGAGCGCGTTCGCGTTCCACACGACGGGCGCGCTGAGATACGCCGAGCCCCACAGGCGTATGAAAAAGCCTGCGAACGCGAGCACGGTCGCGACCCAGAGCAACGCCGTCGGATCCACATGCACGCGACGGCCGAGCCACGCGTAGAACGGCTCCCACCCCGCGTCGTGGAATCCGCCCGCCCACAGCCACCAGCCTCCGTAGAAACCGAGGAGATAGACGAACAGCATGACGAGCGAACGCCGCCGGTACCACCATGGGGATGCCGAGTCTCGTTTCACGCTGCTCTCCTTCTGCCGAACGTACCCAATCGCCCGGCGACGGTCAGCGTTGACACGCCTAGGCCGCCCTGGTATCGTACCGGGGTCATGTACGCGATCATCGAGACCGGGGGAAAGCAGTACCGCGTCGCCGAGGGCGACGTCATCCGCTGCGACGTGCCCGGAGAGGCGGGAGCGGAGGTCACCTTCGATCGCGTGATCCTCGCCGGCGGCAAGGGAGATCCTAAGGTAGGCTCGCCGACGATCGCCAAGGCTTCCGTCAGCGGCACCGTCGTACGCCGCGGACGCGAGAAGAAAATTCTCGTCTTCCACTACAAGCCGAAGAAGCGCGTCCGTAAGCTTTCCGGCCATCGTCAGCCGTTCGCGGAAGTGAAGATCACCAAAATCAACGTCGTGTAGGCGCGAAAGCGCACGATGCTCGAAGTCGTTTTCTACCGGGACGCGCGCAGGCGCCTCTCCGCAATCGATGCGCACGGACACGTGGAGCTGACTCGACGTGGCAAGGACCATGTCTGCGCAGCCGTCTCAGCGATCCTCCAGGCCGCCTGGCTCGGGCTCAAGGAGCATGTAGGGCTCTCCCTCGACGCCTTCAAGGAGTCTGGCACGCTTTCGCTGCGGTGGCCCGCCCGCTCTCGCGACGACGCCGCGGTGAAGGCAATCGTAGCTACGGCTGAGCTCGCCGTGCGAGAGATCGCGCGCCAGTATCCCAAGCACGTTCGTGTCAGCCGACGCACCGAGAAAGCCGGGTAAGAGGAGCGCGAGCGCGAAAGAGGGGTCTTATGTCAGATAGTTTTCGGGCCAAGCCTCAGGAGCAATGGTCGACCGCCGAGACGGGAAGCAACGGCTATCAGGGGCCGTTCGCGCCGAATGCGTCCGCGAGTTACGAACATGTCGACGCCGACGGCCGAGAGGTCGGCAAGG
>JASHTE010000097.1 GCA_030040695.1 Vulcanimicrobiota bacterium
GGCGCAGACTCGCTGCGATATTTCCTCCTACGCGAGGCGCCCTTCGGCAGCGACTTCTCCTACTCCGAAGAGAAGATCGCGCAGCGCCACAACAGCGATCTCGGCAACGATCTCGGAAATCTTCTAAACCGTACTCTAGCGATGGTTACTAAGTACCACTACGGTACTGTGCCGCCCGAGGGTACAAGGGTGACACGACTTGTGAAGTTCGCTTCACCCATCAACGACCTGCCAAGACGTGCTAAAGCCTTTATTTTGAACCTACAATTCCGCGAAGCTCTTGAGGCGATATGGGAGCTTATAACTGATCTGAATCGCACGATCGACGAAGTCAGGCCTTGGTCGCTAATAAAATCTGGTTCCGAAACCGACCGTCATAAGGTTACGCTTCTCTTGTTCGACCTAGTAGAGGGTCTGCGCTGGACCGCCATGCTACTGCATCCATTCATGCCGGAGCGAATGGACGAGATGTGGCGACAGCTCGGCGTCCCTGGTAGCATTGAAGACGACTGGGACGTCGCCCTCGCGAAGTGGGGAGACGCGAAGTTTCTGCCGGCTGGGATCAGGGTCAGGCCAGGTCCTCCTCTATTTCCTCGGATCGAATTGTCATCGTGAGTCCTTCGACTCCGCGCGCTTCGCGCGCTACGCTCAGGATGACAGGAGCATGAGATGATCGATAGCCACGCGCACGTGCACGATGCGGCGTTCGACGCGGATCGCGATGCCGTCGTGGAGCGGGCGCACGAGGCAGGCGTTACGACGATGGTGAGCGTCGGCTGCGACCTCGAAGACAGCCGGCGCGCAATCGCTGCGGCACAACGGTACGGTATCTACGCCTCCGTCGGCATCCATCCGCACGAAGCAAAGAACGCACCGGACGACATCGCATCGGCCTTTGCGCCACTGCTCGAAGAGGATACCGTCGTCGCAATCGGAGAGGCGGGCCTCGACTTTTACTACGATCATAGCCCGCACGACGCGCAAGAGCGCGTCCTGCGGGCGCAGATTGCCGTCGCGAGAGAGCGCAAGCTTCCGCTGATCTTCCACGTGCGCGATGCCCACGAGCGCATGCGCGAGATCCTGCATGAGGAGCTCGCGGTCGGCATGCCCGGCGTCGTCCACTGTTTCACCGGGGACGGCGTCGACGCGCAAGCTTATATCGAAGAGTTCGGGTTGTATCTCGGTATCGGCGGCGTGCTGACGTTCAAGAACGTCGGCGGCCTTCGCGGCGCAGTGAAGGCGATCGGCACCGAGCACCTGCTGCTCGAAACCGACTGTCCCTACCTCGCGCCGATCCCGATGCGCGGTATACGCAATGAGCCAGCCTTCATGAAGTATACCGCGGAGGCGCTCGCACAGGCACTCGGCGTTCCACCATCCGTTATATCGGAGATAACGACGCGCAACGCGGAAGCACTCTTTCGCTTGCGACAAATCTCTTTATCATCCTGAGGGCAGGCAAAAAGGGCGCGCTTGGCTCCAACGCGATTCGAAGCGAGTGCGAAGCTCGGCGACGATCGACGTGTTGCGCGTGCGCACGCCCCAGTCGAGCTGATCGCCGTCGTAGTATGACGATGTCGCATTTGCGGAGCCTACCCAAGCGCGATTCCCGGTGAGCGCGAACTTCTCGTTCGAGTTGCAGACGCGAACGCCCACCCCGCTCGCGGAAAGATGCGCGAGCACGCGGTGCTCTTCGTCCGAGAGCGCTTGGCGTGAGACGAGCAGCCGCGGCGCGCAGCCGGCGCGGCCGAGACGCTCGAGCTTCGAATAGATCGCGCTGCCGGTACCGATCGACTCGCTCTCGACGACGACATCGGCGTTTGCTCGAGCCCTTGCCAGCAGCGCTGCTTCGAGCGTGAGTGCGTCGCTTTTACGAAGCGCAAACGTCGTGCTCGGTGGATCGGAGCGGCGGTCGATTGCGTCGCGGAGCATCTGTGCATCGGTAGGTGTAGAGTCGCGAAGGATCGTTCCGCTCGCGCCGTGCGAGAAGTTGACGTCGTCGAGGTAGAGCGCCCCGTCGACGACGGCCGCCTTCGCATGAAGCGACGGCCCGACGCCGTCTTCGTCAACGAGGCGCGCATCGGCGCCTGCGCGAGTGAGCTCGGCGACAGCCGACCGGTTGAGACGGTGCACGCCGCCGCGAGCATCATAGTACGGCTTGCCCTCCAAACGCACGGTGACGCGCGCACCGCGGCGCGCGGCCGCCGCAAGGGCGTCGAAAACCGCGCCGCGCGGCAAGAGATAGGCGACGAGGGTGACCTCTTTTGCCCGGTCGAGCGCGCGGAGAAGCTGCGCCTGCGAGCTGAGCGTGACCATCGCCTTCCCATCCCGACGAAGGGCGCCTCCGGCAAGGGTTGAAGCAGGGCTCATGCAATCGGCCCCTGCGCGATCGAGTGGAAGGTCGGTATACGTGCGCGAGATGTTCGCACGCATCGCTCCACGCTATGACGCCGCGAATCGCGTTCTCACGGCAGGGCTCGATGAAGCCTGGAGACTGCGCGCGATCCGGCTCCTCGCCCCACCTTCGGGCGGCAGCGTTCTCGATCTTTGTTGCGGAACGGGGGACGTTGTCTTTCATCTATTACGCACCGATCCCACGTTGCGCGTCACCGGGGTCGACTTCTGCGCGCCGATGCTCGCGCGCGCGCAGGAGCGCGCGGCACGCGAAGCTCGAGGCGCCGCGGGCTTCATTGAAGGAGACGTCAGCGAGCTGCCGTTTGCCGAAAGCTCATTCGACGGCGCAACGATGGCCTTCAGCCTGCGTAACGTCGTGGACATCGACGCCGTACTCGAGGAAGCGCTGCGGGTGCTGCGCCCGGGTGCACGCTTCGTGAACCTCGATGTCGGCAAACCGCCGAACCGTGCCTGGCGGCGCCTCTTCAATCTGTATTTCTACGGCGTCGTGCCGCTGCTCGGCGGGCTCGTCGGCGGATCGCGCCAAGCATACACCTACCTTCCGAGCTCACTCACGCACCACCCCGATGCCGTGCACTTGCGCGAGCGCTTCGAGCGCGCCGGGTTCATACACGCTGAATACGTTCCGCTCATGGGCGGCGCCATCACGATACACGTGGGAACGAGACCCACATGATCCACGAGCTTGCCGAGGAATCGGCCCTGCGCGATCTGG
>JASHTE010000098.1 GCA_030040695.1 Vulcanimicrobiota bacterium
TTGTCGGATTCGAGCGCGCGTGCGGGCAGCATCGCGAGGAACGCGGCATCGTCGAGCGCAGCGTACGTGTGCGCGTGGGCCGCGAGAGTCGCGTCGTCGATGCCGATTCGCGCACACCAGAGCGCGCCCACGTTCTCGCGTGCCGGCATGAACAGCAGACCCGGTTTCAAGCCTGCAAGCGTAACGGTCTCGGTCGCGCGTACCGCTACTTCGCTGACCGCGCCGGAGGTCGCGTCGACGCCGCTCGGGATATCGACTGCCAACACGGGGAGGCGGCGCGCATCGAGAGCACGCGCCGCGGCGTGATATGGTTCCCCGAGCGGCAGACGCGAGCCGGTGCCGAAGAGTGCGTCGAGCACGAGCGCCGCGCCGTCGGTTGCGGCGACCGCATCCGCCTCGCGTTCGGGCAAGCTCCGCACGGTGACACCGCCCTCTCTCGCGCGTTGCTCCGCTTGCGCCCGCGCCTCAGACGGCTTGGGCGCAGCCTGCGCGTAGATGACGCGTTCGAACGAGCCACCGAGCGAGGCGAAAGCCGCGAAGGCGTCGCCTCCGTTGTCACCCGGGCCCGCCATAGCGACGATGCGCTCACCGCTCGGCACGAGTGCGCGGATGCGCTCGGCGATGCGATCGCCCGCGCTACGCATCAGCTCCGGGCGCCCGATGCGAGCGGCAGCCGCCGCGTCGGCGTCGCGCATCTCCTCCGGCGTCAAGACGTAGATCATCCGTCTCCTTCGAGCACGACGACTGCAGCCGCGGTTTGCGGTGTATGCGTGATCGTAAGATGGATGTGCCGTACGCCCCGTGCCGCCACCAGCCGCTCGGCGCCGCCCGAGAGGCGGATCGCAGGCTTCCCGCTACGCTCGTGCGTCACGCCGATGCGGCGCCATGGGATCGCGTGGCCGAAGGCTTTGCGCGTCGCCTCCTTGGCAGCGAAGAATCCCGCGAGCCGCTCCGCGACGTTGCGCCGACGCTGCGCGTATGCCATCTCTTCCTCTGTATAGATCTTGCGGCCGAACCACGAGAGCGCGCGCTCGTCGAAGCGGTAGCGTTCTACCTCAGCGAGATCGAGACCGATACCCAAGATCACGAGCGGCCTTTCGAAGCGGGCGACAAGTTTTCCGGCCTGAGGAGGAGAAGCTACTGTTCCGGGATGGAGGCGAAGATTCACATCGTTCCGGTGAATGCCGTCGATTCCGGCTTTCTCGATCGGCTCGCGCTGTGCGTCGAGGAGCGGTTCTTGGCCGACGCCGTCATCGAGTCGAGCCTTCCGGTTTCCCGCAGCGCGCTGAACGTCACGCGTGGCCAGCTTTTCCTCTCCACCCTAACCTCAAAGGCCTTGCACGCGCATCCGGAGCAAGCGGGTGCGCTGCTCGTTCTCACCGATTTCGACCTCTACAAGACCTCGCACCGCTTCGTCTTCGGCGGTGCCGACGAGGCGCAGCGGCTCGCGGCCGTCTCGACGCACCGCCTGCGTCCCGAGTTCTACGGTGAGGAGCGCGATTCGAACGTGCTGTTCCAGCGTACGCTGAAGGAGGCCGTCCACGAGCTTGGCCATCTCTTCGGCTTAAAGCACTGCTTCAACCCGCGCTGCGGGATGTACGCTTCAAACTCAGTCTTCGAAACCGACAACAAGACATCGTACTTCTGCGAAGCGTGCGATCGTCGTGTCAGCCGTGCGCACAGATAGCGCGTTGTTGGCGATGCCGCAGCTGCGCATCGCGCTCGCCGCGGTCGCGGCGGTGGCGTGCGGGGTAATCGGCTGGTTCTGCGCCGGCACGCCGTGGGAGCTCTTCGTCCCGGCGATCATCGCGCTCGCTGCGGCGTTTCTCGGGATGCCGAGCGGCCTCGTCGCCACGCTGGCAGCCGTCGTGGCGGATCTTGCTTCGCGCCTCACGCAGCAAGACGTCAACGCCGCGCCGGGCGTACTGCCGCTCCTCGTCGCGGGCAGTGTCATCAGTCTTCTCTTCCGCGATCGCTCCGAGCCCGAGCACGAGCTGAGCGGACCGCCGGCGACGCGCACACCGGGACTCCTCGCCGTCGTCCACGATCTTCACGACGTCTACCAGGGCGACTTTACGAAGCGCATCATGGTGGCAGAGCCGCATCTTCAGGATCTCGTTCAGGCGCTTAACCGGCTCATCGTCGGCATGCGTGATTTTCTCGCGCAGCTCTCGGCGCATGCCGGCGAGCTGGCCGAGAAGGGGACCGAGCTGCGGGGCACGGCGTCGACGACGATCGGTGTTCTCGGCGGGGCAACGGTCGCGCACGAGCAGCTGAATGAAGGCACGACCGATCAACAGCGCATCGTCGATGAGGCGACACGCAAGGTGCTCGGGCTCAGTGAGGCGATCTCTTCGATCGCTTCGGCAGCCGAGGAGCAGACGCGCAGTCTCGACGAGACCGCGATGTCCGTCGAGAACATGGCGAGCTCGATCGAGCAGGTAACGGTGCAAGTCGACGCGCTCTCGACGATCTCGAAGTCGACGTCGCAGACCGCGGAGCGCGGCGGCAGCGCGATCGAGACGATCAATGAGGGCATGCAGACGATCGCCACGACCATTCACGATCTCGGGCGCGACATCCAGCAACTCGGAACGAACTCGGAGCAGATCGGCGACATCGTCAAAGTGATCGACCGCATCGCCGAGCAGACGAACCTGCTCGCGCTCAATGCTGCGATCGAGGCGGCTCGCGCTGGCGAACATGGCCGTGGCTTCGCAGTCGTCGCGAACGAGATTCGCAAGCTCGCCGACGGCAGCGTTGCCGCCACGAAGGAAATCGCGCAGCACATTGCCGGGACGCAGAGCGTTATCTCCGACGTCATCGAGGCAATGCAGCGGCTCATGGAACGCGTCGAGGCGAGCGTCACGAGCACGAACTCCGCCTCCGGCGCGCTCAGTGAGATCGTGAGAGCCGTGCTCGCCGCCAACGAGCAGATCGGTCAGATCAGCGCCGTCGCTCGCGCGATGAGCACGAACTCGCAGCTCGTGATCCAGTCGATCGGCGAGATCACGAAATCGGTTGCGCTGAATCTCAGCGCAACGCAATCGATGGCGCGGCAGTCGGAAGGCGTCAATCAGGCATTTTCGGACATATCGTCGATTTCGCAAAAGAACGCATCATCGGTCGAGGTGCTCACGTACGTGAGCCGTGAGGTCACCGACGCTTCGCAGCGGATGCTCGGCTCGATCGAGCAAATGCACTCGCTCGCCGAGAGGATCGACGAGCACCTCCATCGCTTCAAAGTGAGCGAGAACGGAAAGGGGACCTCGACGTGAAGTTGAGTCTGCGCACGCGGCTGCTCGGAGCGGTTGTGGCCGCCGTCGTGCTGATCTTTCTTTGCAGCTTGATCGCTGCGCGCACGGTGCTGACGCACGATCTCTACGACCTCGCCCGCACCGAAGTGACGAGCGAGGCGAGCGCCTTCAGCGGTTACGTTGCATCGCGCAAGGAACAAGTCGAGCTGCTCGTCGCGCAGGAAGCTGCAAGCGGCCCTCTCCGCGCGTCGCTCGCACGCCGAGACAAGGCCGCGCTCGAGAACGAACTCTCCGCGAGCGCGAACAACGCGAGCCTCTCATTTCTCACCGTCGTCGACGGTAGCGGCAAGGTCGTCGCGCGCGCGCACACGACGACAGGCGGCACGCTCGCAAGCGATGCACTCGTGCAGAGCGCCTTGAGCGGTGAGGCACTGGGAACGGTGTGGCACGTGTCGCCCCAGTTTCTCTCGAGCGAAGGACTCTCGCTGCAAGTTGGAGGGCAAGGCGGGGGACTCGCGATCGCGGCGGCGACGCCGATCAGCGACGCGCAGGGACGCACGATCGGGGCGCTCTACGGCGGCGTCCTGTTGAACCACGCATACGATCTCGTCGACGAAGCGACGCGCGCAATCGGCGGTGCCGCGGCGCTCCTCCAGGGAGATGCGATCGTCTCGAGCTCGATCGACCGGCCGGACGGCACACGCTTCGTCGATGCGCAGGTGCCTGCTGCGGACGATGTGCTGCGCACCGGACGCACGTTCGTCGGGAGCGACACGGAGGGCGGCACCGACTACTACGCTTCCATCACGCCGATTACCGACGTTCAGGGGCGAGCGATCGGTGCAGCATGGTACGGCCTGCCGCTCTCGCAGATTACGAGTATCATCGGTCACACGACGCAGGCTCTCGTGCTTTGGCTCGTGCTCGCCGTCATCGTCGTGCTTGCGCTCGCGATACCTTTCGTTCAAGGCCTCTCCAACACGCTCGCGCGAAACAGCACGCGCATTCGGGAGACAGCAAAAGAGCTCGGCATCGTCATCGTCGGAAGCGAAGTTTCCGGCGATCAGGTTGCCGCGGCAAAGAGTGCCGTGCAACGCAGCGGCGAGCTCCTCGCGAAAGCGGCGGCGGGCGACGCCGTGAGCGAGAGAATCGGCGAGCTGCAGAAGCTGAATCACGAGCTCGAGAGCGACGTCATCGTCGTCGAGACATTGACGCACGAGATGTCTGCAAGGATGGACGATGCCGTGAAGCGCGTCGCGGAGCTCAACGAAGTTGCTGCGGGACTCAACGAGCTCGTAACGGGCGAATCAGCATAGGATGCCGATGGCGGAGCTTATCCTCGTCTTCGCTACCAACGCCGACGCGATGATCGCGACGAAGGCGCTGAAAGACGCGGGCGTTGCGGCGAAGATGATTCCCAAGCCCGCAGGCGTCGATTCGACGGCGAACCTCTGCCTGACGATCGACGGATCCTCAGAGAACGATGCCGCCTCGGTGTTGAATGTTGCGGGCATCGCATTCGGCGGTGTCGCGCGCTAGCGCAGCGCTCTCGCGTCGGCGAGCGCCACCGTTTCACGCGGACCGTCCCTGCGCTCGACGAGAAGCGCGCCGCCCTCGCGCAGCGCGAGCGCCGTCGCTTCAAACGGATGCTCCTCGGTATCGCGTTGCAGCCGATAGCGCCGGCCGGGTAGGCCCGCCTGCGCTTCCCATCGTCTCGCGACCGTCTCCGCGTCGTCGAGCAGAGAGAGCCGCGCGGCAAAAGCTTCGAGGATGTGCGTCAAGAGTATGCTTCGGTCGACGTGCGCGGCGTCGTCGCAGAACGCCGGCGCCGGATCGATCGCACCCGCTGCGTCCGGCGAGCGATAGACGTTGATGCCGACACCGCAACCCACGCGCGCCGACGAGCCGACGATTCGAGACGTGCAGAGAATGCCCGCGAGTTTCTTCCCATAGAGCAAGAGGTCGTTCGGCCACTGCAATTCGGCAGCGATGCCGCACCGCGCCAGACCGTCGCTCACCGCAAGCGCGCTCCAGAAGGGAACGCACCACAGATCCATGGCACGAACCTCGCGCGGCAGGATCGTCGTGAAGAGCAGTGCACTACCGGGACGCGCGACCCACGCTCGCCCCTTCCTCCCCGTGCCGCGCGTCTGTTCCTCCGCGACGATCGTCATACCGAGCGCGGCATCGTCGCCGAGGAGCGCCGCTGCGTCTTCGTTCGTGCTACCGGTGCGAACGCTGTAGACGATGCGCGCGAAATCTTGCACGTTGCAGGCTTATCCGCGCCGAGCGCCGCACCTCCGGCGTATGACCGTTGAGAGAACCTTGATCCTCTGCAAGCCCGATGCGGTTCGGCGCAACCTCGTCGGGGAAATCATCGCGCGCATCGAGCGGCGCGGTTACGTGATCACGGCGATGCACATGATGCAGCTCGACGGAGAGCGCGCTCGACGCCACTATGCGGAGCACGAAGGCAAGCCGTTCTTCGACGAGCTTGTCACCTTCATCACGAGCGCGCCGCTCGTCGCCATGGCCGTCGAAGGTGAGGGCGCGATCGAAGGCTGCCGCCAGCTCGCAGGCGCAACGAATCCGTTACAGGCCGCACCAGGTTCAATTCGCGCCGATTTCGCGCAATCCATCGGGCGCAACCTCATTCACGCCAGTGATGCAGCGGCGAGCGCGGCACGAGAGCTCGACATCTTTTTCAAGGACTCGGATTACGTCTCGCGCCGCCACGACGTGGAGCGCTCTCGAACGTAATGCTCGACGCAATGCGCGGCGGCGGACGGCCGCTCATCGAAGGCATCGAAGCGCGCGAGGTGCTCGATTCTCGAGGGAATCCAACGGTTGCCGTCACGGTCGCGACCAGTTTCGGCGCCATCGAAGAGGCGATGGTTCCGTCAGGCGCATCGACCGGCTCGCGCGAAGCGGTCGAGCTGCGCGACGGCGACGCGAAGCGCTACGGCGGGAAGGGCGTTCGCAAAGCAGTCGCCTCGGTGAACGACGTTCTGGGACCGGCGCTCGAAGGGCTCGACGTCACGGCGCAGCGCGAAATCGACGCGCGATTGCTCGACCTCGACGGTACCGAGAACAAATCGAAACTCGGGGCGAACGCGCTGCTCGGCGTCTCTCTCGCCGTCGCGAAGGCGGCGGCCTCGAGTCTCGCGATCCCGCTC
>JASHTE010000099.1 GCA_030040695.1 Vulcanimicrobiota bacterium
TATCCTTGGCGTCGGCGCCGCCGTTCTGGCTGCGATCTTCACCGTGCACTAGGAGCCACGTTTCTGGGCACGAACCATGCCTCGCTCTCGGGCCGTTAGCTCAGCTGGTTAGAGCGCATGCTTGATAAGCATGAGGTCCCTGGTTCGATCCCAGGACGGCCCACGAAGGCAACGCTCACCAGCCGAACGACGCGGCCGTCCGCGACGCAGACCTAACAGTTAGTGGTTCGTCTGCGGCTCGATTTGCAGGGGCCCGTTCGTATTGCAACCGTAGTGCGCCGCGACGTGACGGAGTGTCCAGCGGCCGTGTGCTGGGATCGTGTACGAGTGCAGATGATGAGAGTGGCTCACGTTCCCGGCGCCAAACGAGTACGAGAACGTGATCGGCTTGTCTGTCACGTTCTCGAACGAGTAGTTCCACGAAGGCCCGCCGAGCGCGCTACAAGAGACGTGGTATTTCAGCCCCGGGACGCCGCTCGGACCCCACGAGAGGGTCAGGAGGGAGGCCCGTTGAGCGAGAGCGGCGACGGTTCCGCCGCAGGTGAGCACGCAGCCAAGGGCAAGTACGAGCGCATGCCGTTTCATATGCGCTTGCTTTGCGCTTCCTCAGGGATTTCCCGGCTGCGCGTGCGTACTCTCCGCCTATGATCAGGATCGCTTTCCGCCTCATCGCCGGGCTCTTTCTTGTAGCCGCCGCGAGCGGCATCGCCGCGGCCTCGCCCGCGCTCTCACCGGACGCGGTGATCGCGAACACGTCGACGTACGACGGGCAGAGCATTAGCATCACCGGTGTCGTCAAGAACCTCCAGACGCACACAGGTCACTTCGGAACCGTCGAGAGCTACGATGTCTGCGCGACACAGTGCATTCACGTTCTCGATCGCAGCGGGGCCAGCGTAACGCAAGGTTCGACCGTCACAGCGACCGGCGTCTTTCACGCGCAGTTCCAGCCGCACGGAGGCAGCGGCAACAATCCTCCCCACTCGGGCAGTTGGCACGCCAACTTTCCGACGACGAATATTCTCTTCATCGCGCCGCCAGGAGGCACGCCGCACTAAGCTCCTCAGTCACAGATAGCTGCAAGAATCCGTCTCTACGATGACCCCGTCTTTAAGGAGGCAATCGTGAAGCGGACCGGATTCGAATATGTACTCTCATTCGCGCTGATCCTCACGGCGTGCGGAGGTAGCGGCGGGGCGGGCGTTAGCGACGGAGATAGCGTTCCTTCGGGTGGCTCATCGCCCGCCCCGACGCAGACATCGTCGAGCGGTTATGGCAACAGCGTCGCGCAAGCCTGTCCGCAGGACGCGCCGACCACTTCAGGCACGCTCGACTGCACAGCGCTGCCCCTCGGTGATCGCAAATACAGCACAACCACGCCGCAAGTTGGCTCTATCTACGACTGCCATACGGAATCCGGCTCGCCGGTGGTGAGCAGCGCGCCGTGGCTCAGTGCGTCGACGTGGAACGCGCTGACGAAGCTCGCCGTCGAGGGCAGCAATGCGTGGGCGGGCTCCTTCTCGGAAACCTCGAACGGAACGACTCGCACGATCACCGGAGACGACGAGCCGATTACGCCCGTCACCACCGGTACCTTCCCGATCTCGCCAAGCGACCCGGCCTACGAATACGATCAGAACCCGAACTCCATCGAGTCGCACCCCTATACCTTCACGGTAGCATCTAACCCGACGGCGGCGGCGTCACCTACATGTCTCTCGGGCGGAGCAATCGGCGTTACCCTTGACGGTGTGGCAATCTACGATGCGTTCGACGCAGCCGGGTACGACGCTGTGGCGCGTGAACTTCAGGATCCGTGCCATGGCCACCCGGACCAAAGCGATGTCTATCACTACCATGGCTTTCTCCAGGCATGCGTTACCGACGCCGGATCGGCAGCGCAAAACTCCTCGCTGTTGGGCTATGCCGCCGACGGCTACGGCATCTACGGGCCATGGTACAACGGCAAAGTTCTCGAGACCGCGGACCTCGATGAGTGCCATGGTACGACGAGCGCGGTCATGTGGGACGGCAAGCTCGTCACTATGTATCACTACGTATCGACGTACGATTTCCCGTACACACTGGGCTGCTATCACGGGACGCCGACTTCGATCGGCATTCCATAACGAAAGGAGCTCGGTGCGCGGGCGAATCGCACTCCTCACGACTCTTGCGGTGGTCATCGTGCTCGCAGCCGGTGCCGCCGCATGGCGTTCGCACGTCGCCACGATCGGGTCGATGCTCGACACTCGCCAGGAAACCGCCCGCGCGTTGCTTGCCGCCTCACCCGCACTCCCACCTGCGCGCATCGTCTCGGCGCTCGGCAGCGCGGATGTGAACGTTATGGTGGTCGACCGCTCTTCAGGCGTGACGCTCAACTATGTTGACGGCGCTCTCGCACCGGCGCCTCCCCCACCTCCGCGCGTGGCGATGCCCCAAAGAGAGCGGCCGCGCGCAGCCGCCTTCAGCGTGCTCGTCGGAGACCTCGCTCGCATCGCACCGCGTTCGATTGGGTCGCGCGGACTTTCCGTTACGTTGCTCGCCTCGCTGGCCTCGCTCGCGCGCTGGTTCACGGGCGACATCATCGCCTGCGTCCTCGCGCTCGCGGTCGTCGCCTATACGGCGTCGTCGGCAAGCAGCGCTGCCGCGAAAGCCCTCGTCGACAAGCTCGAAGAACGGGCTAGGGCGGCCAGCGAGTTTCAGCGTTTCCTGGCCGACGCGGGTCACGAGCTGCGAACGCCGCTCACGATCTTGAGCGGCTACATCGATATCCTTCACGGAAGCCACGACGAGAGCGACGTGCGGACGCGAATCTTGCCCGGCATGCGGGCCGCTACAGGGCG
>JASHTE010000100.1 GCA_030040695.1 Vulcanimicrobiota bacterium
CGACGAGCTCGTCGTTATCGCCTTCGAGCACGTTCATGTGCTTCATCATCGTGACCATCGCTTCCGGATCGTATCCGGCGCGCGACATGAGTTGCAGGCCGTAGCGGTCGGCCTCGATTTCGTCCTCGCGCGACACTTTCATCATGAGCGTGTAGTCGAGCCAGCTCCCGCCGACGTAGAAGAACGGCGAGAGAATCGAGGCGAGCGCCGTGAGGGCCTCCAAGATCTCCGCCTTCGAGTTCATCGTGACGACGTGGCGGCGCTCGATGTGTCCGGTTTCGTGACCGATGACGCCGGCGAACTCGTCATCCGATTGCACGAAGTCGATGAGCCCCTCGTCGATGTACACGAAGCCGCCCTCGGTTGCGAACGAGTTGATGTCGGGAGCCTTGATGACCTTGATGTTGTAGGGAAGATCTTTGCGCGCGACTTGCATCCAGAGCTTGTTCGCGATTGATTGCACGTAGGCGTTGAGCAGCGGGTCGGTCTCCATGACCTGACTGCGCGTGATATCCTCGTCCTCGGCCTGTCCGGCACGAATCTCTTGCTGCGTTGTGACCGCGAGCGCACGCGTCGGAAGCGACGCGAGCAGCGAGAACATCACAACGAGCGGCATGGCGCGGCGCACGAAGGGCATAAGCGCATCTATTCGCGGTTCGCTGTGAATTCCGTGTGGATAAGCGGAAAGAACTTGCGAACGGTGTGTGGAGGGCGAAGGGAGGGCGAGGGCATCCTCTCCAAAGCGCAGACGATGGCGGTGGTACGCGGCAGGGGGCTCGCTCTCGAGATCGTGCTCTCTGAACAGGACGTCGAGGGAGGCTTTGCCGACCTCGACGCTCGCCTTGCCCGGCAACCGGACTTCTACCGGGGGAGCAAGGCGAGGGCGGTTTTCGGGGTTCAGATGCCACCGCCGGAGCGTATCGATGACCTGCGGCGCGTCCTCGAGTCTTACGGGATCGAGCTCGAGTCGCTCGACGGCGGGAGCGACGGCTCAATGCCCGCGGCCCGCCTCTCCTCCTCGGCGCGCTCGCTCGTCGCAGACTTCGCCGGCGCGCGATCCGACATCGCATCGCGGCGCAAGCGAGGCGAGGCGAGCGTTCGGCGCAACGAAGCGCCGGCGCTGCGGTTGGTAGAGGCGACCACGACGCGCTACCACACGGGAACGCTCCGTGGTGGTCAGGCGTTGCATCACGTCGGAAACCTCGTCGTGGTCGGCGACGTCAACCCCGGCGCAGAGGTCGTCGCAACCGGCGACATCCTCGTCTTTGGCCGTCTTGCGGGCGTCGCACACGCGGGCGCACAGGGCGACGAATCGGCGCGCGTCTACGCACTCGAGCTGTGCCCGGTACAGCTGCGTATTGCAAGCTGTATCGCCGCCGAGGACGAGAAGCAAGGCGCGGCGCAGCCGGAGGTTGCGTTCATTCACGACGCGCATATAACAATCGTACCGTATCGCGGTCCGTTGGAGGCACGTTGAGCGCACGAAAGATCGTTATTACTTCAGGCAAGGGGGGCGTCGGCAAGACGACGACGACCGTCAATCTAGGCGCAGCGCTCGCTACGGCTGGAAAGCGCGTGATTCTCGTCGACGCCGACATCGGCTTGCGCAATCTCGATCTCGTGCTCGGCCTCGAGAAGCGCATCGTCTTCGATCTCGTCGAAGTGGCAGAGGGGCGCTGCCAGCTGCGGCAAGCGCTGATCCGCGACAAACGCTTCCCGGCGCTCTCGCTGCTGCCGGCCTCTCAGACGCGCGACAAAGACGCGGTAACGGAGGAGCAGTTCAGCGCGCTCATGGATCAAGCGGCGCGAACCTGCGACTACGTGCTGATCGACTCCCCCGCGGGGATCGAGGGTGGCTTTCGCAACGCCGTCGCGGGTGCGGATGAGGCGATCGTGGTGACGACGCCCGAGGTCAGCGCAATTCGAGACGCGGATCGCGTCGTCGGCAAGCTCGCCGACCGCGCGCTTCCGATTCGCCTCATCGTGAATCGCCTGCGCCCTGAGATGGTGCATGCGGGTGACATGCTCTCGGTCGACGACGTCTGCGAAGTACTCCAGGTCGAGCTGCTCGGAATCATTCCCGATGACGAGGAGATCATCGACACCACCAACCGCGGTGAACCGCTCGTTCTCGATGACTCGAAGCGGCTCGGCGGCATCTATCGAAAGATTGCTCGCCGGTTGGAGGGCGAGATCGTTCCCTTCACGTCCTTCAATAACGGCTTGCGTCAGGGACTATTCAGCCGCCTCTTCGCAGGCCTGAAAGCAGGTTGAGATGCTTCCTCAAGCACACGACGTCACGGCGGAGCGGCGAGTGGAGACGACGGTCGGAGAAACCACAAAGCTCGGGCGCGCCGTCGTCATCACGTCCGGTAAGGGTGGTGTCGGGAAGACGACGACGACCGCGAACCTTGGGACCGCGCTCGCGCAGCGGGGCGCGCGCGTCGCGCTCGTCGACGCCGACGTCGGACTTCGAAATCTCGACATCCTCCTCGGTCTCGAGAACCGCGTCCACCACCATCTGCTCGACGTCCTCGAGGAGACGGTGACGCTCGACGAGGCGCTCGTCCCTGACAAACACGGCGACAACCTCTTCTTGCTCGCTGCCGCACAGGCGCGCGAGAAGGATGAGGTCGACACCGAGAAGATGCGAGCGCTCATCGAGGCGCTGCGCGAGCGTTTCGATTATGTCCTGATCGATTCACCCGCTGGAATCGAGAAGGGCTTCAAGAATGCGGTCATCGGCGCGGAGGAAGCGATCGTCGTCTGCACGCCGGAAGTTTCCGCAGTGCGCGACGTCGATCGCATCGTCGGTCTGCTCGGCAACCGCTTTCGCCCGCAGCTCATCATCAACCGGCTGAGGCCGGAGCTCGTGAAGAAGGGAAAGATGCTCTCCGTCGACGACGTGAACGCGATTCTGCGTTTGCCGCTACTCGGTGTCATCGCCGACGAGCCGCAGATCATCGTGACGACGAATCGCGGCGAACCGCTCGCGTTGCGCCGAGACACTGCCACGGCCAACGCATACCACGCGATTGCCGCTCGCATCGCCGGCGAAGACGTGCCGGCGCCGACCGTCGAGCTGAAGAAGGCGACGTTCTTCGAGCGCGTCTTCAAAGGAGTCCGCTCATGATCGAGTTTCTTCGCCGACTCTTCGCGGGTTCGCCGCCCAGCGCCGACACGGCAAAGGAACGGCTGCGCCTGGTGCTCATGACGGACCACCTCGCGCTCGGCCCGGAGATCGTCGAGGCGATGAAGCGCGATCTCGTCGACGTCATCTCGCGTCACGTCGAAGTCGATCGCGAGCATATCGAGGTGACGTTCGAGCGCCAGGATCGCGTCATTGCGCTGCTCGCAAACGTTCCGATCCTCTCGGTAAACCGCCCGACGCCCCCGCCTTCCGACGGCAGCCCTCCGACCCGTCCGCGGCGTAAGCGTGCACGGCGAAAGGCAGCCGCCTCCCCGCCGCCCGCGGAAGCGACGCTCGCGGTTCTATAGAAGGAACGGCGGATGGCCTCCGTCGTCCTACG